>JBAPWQ010000052.1:0-11583 GCA_049283795.1 Desulfobacterales bacterium
AGGTTTCCGTTCCAGAAATGGCCTTTTTCCGCAATTTCGGCGTCAATCGGCAGAATCCCTTGTGCGGCATACAGAAGTATGCCTCCGCGCAATTCTTTGATTTCCTTGAACTTGCGGAAAATTGCACTTTTCTGAATCGGAAACTGAGCCGTGTCAAAAATGAAATCCGGGATGGGCACTAGGTAGCACGAGAAGGTTGATTGTATGAAGAAACGAATTGGCGATATATTGATTCAGATGGGCTTTATCGACCAGGGCCAGTTGGAGATGGCCCTGATGGAGTCCAAAAAAACCGGGTCCATGCTGGGCGATGTGCTGATCCGACTCGACTGGATCACCGATGAAAAACTCCAGATGGCCATCGCCGTCCAAAGTGGCGCCGAAATACTGGACACCGCCGCGGTCGTCATCGATCATAGCCTGGTTGACAAGATTCCGGTGGAATTTGTCACCAAACACAATGTGTTTCCTTTTGCCTGGGAAGATCACACCCTCAAGGTCGCCACTGCCAACCCTTTCGATGTGTTGACCAAGGACGAACTCGCCCGCATGACCGGGTGCCGGGTGGCGACCTACCTGGCTTCCAAGGAGTGGATATCCAAGGCGGTTGAACTGCACTACAAACGCGCCCGCAGCATTGATGAAGAAATCGAGAAGCTGACTCTGATCAATGCCGGCGCGGCGGAGGCGGCCGACAATCAGATCGTCAGGCTCGCCGACATGCTGATCGAAAAAGGCGACGTGCTGAGGGCCAGCGACATTCACATCGAACCGGACAACAATCTCGTCCGGATCTACTATCGCATCGACGGCGTGCTGCAGCAGAAGCATATTTTCCCCAAAAGCTTTCACCAAAGCCTTTCGACCCGCTTCAAAATCATGGCCGATATCGATATATCCAATGTCAACATCCCCCATGACGGCCGGTTCAAATACCAGGGCGGCATCGGTGAAATCAACCTGCGGGTTTCGACCTTCCCCACTCATTTAGGGGAAACGATTGTCTTGCGGCTGTTGAAGTATACCGATGTCGTGGGAGATCTTTCACGGCACGGCTTCGAGAAGGATGACCTCGACCGGTTCATGAAAAACCTGAAGCGCCCCTACGGCCTGATTCTCTCCACCGGCCCCACAGGATCCGGTAAAACAACGACCCTTTACTCGGCGTTGATGAAAATCAATACCCCCAATATCAATGTCATGACCATTGAAGACCCCATCGAACACGTCATTCCGACCGTCCGTCAGACAGCCGTCAACCCCAAGGCCGGACTGACTTTCGGAAACGCCTTGCGATCGGCGATGCGGCAGGACCCGGATGTCATCCTCGTCGGCGAAATCCGGGATCAGGAAACGGCGGAACTAGCGCTACGCGCCTCAATTACGGGCCACCTGGTGTTGTCCACCCTGCACACCAACGACGCCGCCTCGGCCATCAACCGCATGCTGGACCTGGGAATCAATACCAGCATCCTGGCATCTTCACTGGTGATGGTGGTCGCCCAGCGGTTATTGCGTAAAATCTGCCCGCACTGCCGGACGATGAAACCCTGCACGCCAGCGGAAGAAGAATTTTTCCGTCGCCACGAACTCCAGCCGCCGCCCGAAATCCCCCAGGCCGTGGGGTGCCCGAGCTGTGATCACAACGGATACAACGGGCGTATCGGCATCTTCGAGGTGCTCGAGGTGGACCGGGCCATGGAAGAGTTGATTTCCGACGGTGCCATTCACAGCCGGATCCAGGAAATTGCGGTCAAGGCGGGAACCAGTCTGATGTTCAAGCAGGCCCTTAAAAAAGTGGCCGGTCAGGTCACCTCGATCGAAGAAATCCAGCGGGTGGTCGCCAATGCCTAGTTTCAGTTACAAAGCCATCGATGATGCGGGAAAAATTTTACGGGGCAGCGTCATCGCTCTCGGCGAAAAAGATGCGGAGCTGCGAATCGCCCAGGAGGGCCTGACACTGATCACCATCCGCAAGCTGAAGGACCGTCTCCTGGACGATGTGTTCAGCCGTCTTGCAGTGAAGCCGCGACTTCTGATCGAATTGTATCGCCGGCTTTCGCAAACTCTTGAAATGGGTCTTCCCATCATCAAGGCCCTGGAAGAAAATGCCAAGGTGCTGCCCTCCACGACGCTTAAGAAGGCGCTCAGCGAAATCCGGCTGTTCATCGAAAACGGCCACAGCCTGCACGAATCCATGTCGCATTTTCCGAAAATCTTCAGCAAGCTCGATCTGGGCATCATTAACATGGGCGAACAGACCGGTGTCATGCCCAGGTGTTTGAACGAGATGGCCGATTTTCACGAATGGAAGGAAGATATCCGCTCGACGATCAAGAAAGCGGCGATCTATCCCGCCTTCGTTCTGCTGGCCTTGGGGGCGGTCATCGGTGTCTGGGTCGGTTACGTGCTGCCTCAGATGGCCGTTCTTCTGAAGGAAATGGGGGTCGTCATCCCGTCCGCCACCCAGGTCGTGCTGATGGTCAGCAATTTTCTAAGAACCTACTGGGCCTTTCTGATCGGCGGGATCGCTGCAGCGACCGTGCTTTTCATTCTCATTCAGAGAAATCGCACGGCGGCGGTGGTCGTGCACAAGTATTTGCTGCGGATCTTCCTGCTGGGGCAGGTCGTTCAAAACATCGCCCTGGCCCGCATGTGCCACTATTTTTCTACCATGTACAAGGCCGGCATGTCGATCGGTATCATTTTCGAGATTCTCGCCGATGGGGTGCTGGGCAACAAATACCTGGAGTCCCGCTTGTCTGCGGCCTACCGGGAAATTCAGCTCGGCCGCGGAATCGCGGAGAGCTTCGAAAAAACAGGCGGTTTTCCGCTGCTCCTGGTCGGCGGCATCAAGAACGGAGAAACGACCGGTACTCTCGACGACACGTTCGCGCGCCTGGGAGATTTCTACGACAAGGAAGTCAAAAGAACGGTCCAGGCGCTGCTCGGCAGTATCGAGCCCCTGACGATCATTCTATTAGGAAGCGTTTTCGGCCTGATCATCCTCTCGATTCTACTGCCGCTTTACGATGTCTTCAGCGACCTGGGCAAGGCCTATTGATTATCTTCACACAAGGGATCTGATCTCGGTATTGAACGACGTCGCTCTGAGAAAACGGTCTGATCGTGTCAGGAACCTTCCCTTTGTACCACTCGACTGAATACAGTAAATCTATTGCTATTGAGTTTCATGCAAATTTTCGGGTTTTTCGGCGTTGTGGCCCACACCATACCCTTTTTGCTTTTGACCACCATGGCCTTTTTTGTGGCTGACACCGTCTCGGAAGGGCGAAAAATTTTTCGCCCCTACCGGGATCTTTTACCAGACCCGATATCGATGTCGTTTTCAAAGCCTCATTTATGGCAGGGGCACGGCATGCCGTGCCCCTGCCATAAATAACATCGTGAATTGGTTGTGCCTGTTGACAAAACCCGCGGATAAAATTTGTATTATTCGGAATACAATCAGGGAAGATTTATCGTAAAGCCGCGACCGGCGAGGGCGAGCGGGGTGGGCGGACTGGAGGGGACGATGGCGCCGCCGCCGCCGGCGCCGCTGCGGATGTCGATTTGAGTGCCCGATAAAATGCTGTAGGTGCCGACCGTGCCGCTGGCGAGAAGCCCCAGGTCGCTGCCCTGCGTCCGGTTGTGGACATAGACGGTCCCTGCGGAGTTGTTGTTGACCGCCAGCGCAAGGTATTCGCAAATTTCACCGTAGAGCAAATTTTCGCCCAGATAGACGACGAGGTCGTCGAAGACGTCGATCGGCGGATATCTCAAATAGTTGGGAGACCCGTCGGTGTTGTCGCCCTGGTGGGTGCCGGTGCCGATACGGTCGAAGATGTTTCCGTCGCCGTCGGCATCTCTGACACCGGCGCTGACAAGAACAGCGGCAACCTGAACCGGGATGGCCGCGCCATCGCCGTCCACGACGGCGGGACCGCCCGCCAGGCCCACGCGCAGGGCGGTGCAACTCGTCGCCCGGTCGGTGCCCAGATTGCCGTTCAGTGCATACTTCAGGCTGCGCTTGTTCGGATCGGTGGGAAGAAGTTTAAGGGTCTGGTATGGCAGGGTGCCGGCGGACGCGCCGCTGTTTTCATTTCCGTTCGCACTGGTATCGGCCCAGGGCAGCCGGCCGTTGATGCCGGCAAAGCTGACCAGGGCGGCTTCGGCCTGTTTCAGGTAGTCGATGGTCTCGTTGCGCGCCTTGCGCTGGGTCAGGATGCCCATCACCGATATCCCGCCGCCGGCCAGCAATCCGATGATGACCATCACGATGGCAATCTCGATCAACGAGAAACCGCGCTGCTGCGCGAGCAGGACGAAGGAAAGCCTCAGCCTGCTTCGGGGTATTTTCTCTCTCGTGTTCAAGGCAGAAGAGTCGATGTACTAAAAGAAGGGCCCGCCAAAGGCAGGCCCAAATTTGAAAGCAAAATTAAAAAGCAACATAAAGCCAGGGTACCGTTGTTCCCACCGTATACGCCGCACTTCCCACAATCGACCCCGAATTCCAGGTCCCGTTATCGAACTTCTGATCGATCTCCAGGCACACCTCGGCGGGGATATTGGAAAACATGAAGTAGTGCTTGGCCGTTCCCGGGCCCGGATCAACCCACTGCAGACGGACGGTGCCCCCGAAGGCATGCGTCGGAAGCTCGGTGGTGCCGTTGTAGTCACCGGCAATCAACTCGGCGCGCACCAGGTCCCTATAAACTTCGAAGACTTCGGCCGTCGTCTCGATCAGGCCATTGCCGTTACCTTCGATATCGGTTCCCGGCGGAATGGCAGCCTGGTTCTCGTCGCCGGGATACATGCCGTATTTGTCGTAAAATCCCATTACCGCGGCCCTGAGTTCATCTGCTTGCTTGACGACGCGTTTGACCTTGGCATTGTTGATCATGCCCTGGGCCTTGAGCACGCCGCCGATCAGAAGTCCGATAATGACCATGACGATGGCGATCTCCACCAAGGTAAAACCGGCCTGACTTTTTTTTACTTTCTTCAGGTTCAGCATTTTTCTCCATTCCTTTTCGACAGGAGTTAAGAAATTTTCCTCGCAAAGAAAAAACATAGCAAGCAAACTTGATGCCAATGTCGCATTTTGGGCTCTGCATCCTTTGGCGAGCAATGGCGCATGCACGCTAATGTCGCGCGGTCCGATATAGATGAAGAATAACCAAAAAGTCCACCGGATAGGGCGGCATGTCGATTAACTGACATTTTTGATGTAGGGCGTCAGAAAAATCACCAGCTCACTGTTTTCATACGACTCCTCGCCGCGACCGAACAGGTATTTTAAAACCGGCAGCCGGTTGAACCATGGTAGGCCTTGTTTGTCCAAGGCCTTTATCTGGCTGATCAATCCGGCCAGCACCACTGAGCGACCTTCCCGGACACGCACCGTCGTGGCCAGTTCCTGAAGATCGATGACCGGGTTGGATATCGACTGGGTAAGGGTGGCCGTCAAGGGCAGTTCGACCTCGACTTCATCCTTGATGCGGGTGATGGTCGGTACGATCAGAAGCGACACGATGCCGTCTTTGGAAATCTGGGGCGCTAGGCCGAGCTGCAGTCCCAGCACCACGCGCTTGATGGAGGAGCGATAGGTGATGGTGTTGGTTTCCAGGTCCTGGTCCACCCCGCTGATATCGCCGAAGGGGAACTGAAATCCGACCGTCAGCACGGCCGACTGGCCGTTCATGACCGTCAGGTGCGGATTGGACAGTACCGAGACTTCGCCCTGCGTTCTCAGGAAATCGATCACCGCGCTGAAAGCGGATTGGTCTGCCAGGGCGATCGTGCTGCCGCCGTTTAAAAAGAGATCGAAATAGTCCGGCATGAAACCCGCGTTGGATTTGAAAAGAACCTCCAGGTTGGTCCAGTCGATTCCGTATTTATTGGCGTCGTTGAGCTTGACCTCCATGATTTTCGCCTCGATAAACACCTGCCGGTGCAGCGATTCCACCAGAGAATCCAGAAACCTCACCATGGTGCTAATCCGCGTGGGCATATCGGCCATGTAGATAATGCCGGCATTGCGATTGATCCGCAGCACGCCTTCAGGCGATTTGAGTACTTTCAGCGCCTCTTCGACCCCGGTCCAGACGTCGTTTCTCTCCGCCGAGCGCTGGGCTTTGACTTGGAATTTTCCGGCCACGCCGGCGCCCTCCAAACTGGTGGACAGCATGTCTCCGCCGATGTCGATGTCGGTCTGTCCGCCCATGTCAAGGTAGTCCAGGTTGTAGATTTTCTCCTCGAACCTTTTGACATCCAGAGACCCGTTTTCGATTTTCCAGGCGTAACCGGACCCTTTGACGACCACCGTATCGAGCGTCTCCTGCAGGGTGGCGTTCTTCAGGCGCACGGTGACCGGTCTCGTCAGGTCGATACCCGATTCGATCGAGAGGTTGAAATTCGTATCGGTCACGATCGCATTCAAAACAGCCCCTAAAGGCGCATTTTCAAATAAGAGCGAATAGAGCCGTGTCTCTTCGACCAGGTCACGAGCGACCGGATCCATTTTCTCTGCAAACGGCGGGGGGCCGGGCGGCTCGATAGATTTTTCCCGCTGCAGCATTTCTCCCGGATCTATCCCGTTCAACTCGGTCAAAACTACCGGCCGGGGTTCCGGGCCCGCACAACCGGTGGCAACGGCGGCCATAATCAAGGCGATAAAAATCCACGCCACATCGATCCGGCGGTCATTGCGCTTGTTCAGCGATAGGTGATGCATAGCTTCCTCACACCCTTGTTGGTTATCCGTGAATTCACGTTTCACTGTCCGCCGCCCGCGGCCTCGGCCTGACGATTGGAAGAAAAGAAAACATCGGGGGCCTTGAGAAACCATCTTTGCCCCTCCTTGGTCAGGACAATTCCCTTTTCATCAATTGTTTTGATCCGAAACCCGCGCACCCGATCATCTTCCTTGTATCTTCGGCCTTCGATAACGGCCATGGCCTCGACAGTGCCGCCGATGCCGCGGCAGCGAATGACACCGGCCAACTTCGGCAGCCGATCCTCGGCTGTCTTTGTCTCGCTCACCGGGTCTGTAACGATATCGGCTGCACCGGCCGGTCGGACCTCAAAATGGGCCGACAATTTGGTGAAGGCTTGGTCCAGGTCGATATCGTCCGCCATTTCTTTGGCGGTCAGCGACAAAATATCCTGCAGTTGCCGCCAGTTTTCGCTGGCCAGCCTGACCTGCACGGATTGACCCGAAACGGGCATGCTCAACAGGCCCATCAATTTTGAACCGTTGTAGCCGGCCAGCAGCAAGGCGGCCAGCAGCCAGCAGCCGAACACCAGACGCGGGCGGCTACCCGATATTTTCAGTGACGACATAGTCATAAACCGGTGTCAGACATTCCTTGAGGTCAGGTGGCACTTTCGGCGGTCGAAACGCTGAACCTGTAGTCGCAGGTTACTTCGAATCTGGCCACGTCCGCGAGCGGCTCCAGCGCTATGTGAAGGTGTCGAATTTTAAGACAGGCGTTGTTTTCACGCAGTGACCCGAGCCACCGGATGGCATCGTTGAACGAGCCGAGGAAAGAGAGTTTGACCGGCAGGCTCTCCTCACCGGCCACCTCCGGCTGACTGGCAAAGGTCACTTCCGCGAGGTGGTGACGCCGGGCATCGACCCTCAAAGAGTTTTCCAACTGCAAGAGGCCCAGTTTCAGGGAGGCGACATTGTGGGTCAGCAGCGAATACCGGTGCAGCACGTCTGAAATCTGCGCGCCGTTATCCTTCCAGAACCGATGATCCCTAGCCAGGATTTCCTGTTGCGTGCGCAGTTCCCGGATCCGGTCGATCTTTTCCATAGTCCAGAAGTTGAACACGAAAACACCGGCCCAGACCACGGCGACCATTGACCAGCGCTTCTTGAGGTTGCTCCGCATCACAAGTCCAATCGAAATTTGATGATGTAATCATGGAGGGCTTCGAGGGGCTGGTTCTGCTTGACCTCGAAATCGATATCCGCCACGGTCATCGGGCGATTGTCTTTGAAATTGGCGTTTAAACCGGCCGTCAGAGCCGAAAGACAGGCTTTGAACTGTTCTTGATCAATCGATCGCACGAAGGCTTTGAGGGTCACGCCGGGGGTTTCTTCGACCTCCAGGACCACTTCCTGGATGCGGACGTTCGGCGGCAGCGATCGGGCCAATTTGTGCAGAACTTCTTGCGGCGAGGATCTTTTCGCTTCGCCTAAAAGAACCTCGAGCGCCTGGTTGTATTGTTGGATATTTTGACTCTCTTCGATGGTGACGCCCTGGCGGCCATGTGATCCCGTCAGCCGCATCTGGTTCGACCATCTGTAGAGCACCGTCGCTTCGAGACCCAAAAGAACCAGGAGGATCACGCCCAGAGCCGTCGCGGCGGTTTGAACCGGTTTCCATTCCAGCTCTTTTTTCAACGCCCGGTGGCAGATAGACGCGAAATCTCCAGCTGACACGATGTCTTTCGGCCCCAGAAATCCGATCGCTCCCTGCGCAGCGCCCGCTGCTGCCGGCGCGCCCGCATCCGCCAATATGGGATTCAAGTCCTGAATATCGCGGTCGAAGGCCGAGGATAAGGCGGATCTGCTGTCGCTTTCGCCCGCAACCAGGTAGAGCTGGTCGATTTCGCTCTTGGTTTTTTGCGAAAAGAGATACAGCGACTGATTGACCTCATGAACGATGGAAGCATATTTTTCATCAACCGCCGATGGCCCTTCCGGCAATGGTATGCTGCGCGAAAACAAAAAACGGCCTTCAGAGTAAAAATACAAGAGACCGATGTCGGTCAGCAGCTGAACGAACCCTTTCCCCCCCTTATCGAAATCGGGTATCGACTGTCTTATCTTCTCCTGCCAGATAAGGGCGGGGCAGGTGATTTGGTGCGGCTGCAGGTTCAACCGTGACAGTTTCTGATATAATTGAAAAAAATGCGGATCCTGCAGGAAGAAAGCGTATACCCACTTCTCGTTTTTCTCGCGCAGGTAAAACGTCAGTTCGAAAAAATCTCCAACCTCGGGCTGCTCGGGAAACTGCTCCTGCAGCTTGCGGGTGACATAGGCCTCCGCCAGCGATTTCTTGCGGGATTGAAACTTGTAGGTTGCATTACCAAACCAATAATCCGGAACAATTAAAAGCGCGATCCTGCGGCCCTTGATCGCCGCAGAAATCTTTTCCGCCTGAGGATTCTCTCCGACCATCGACTGGAGAGGGGTATTGCCGACGGCGCGGCTGTCGCCGCGCGAGGTTATCTCGACCAGGTAAAGCGTTTCGTCATCGACGATGCCGATTAAATTATCCTGATGATTGAACTTCATCTTGAGTGCATCCATGACTCGGCTTCGCAAGCAAAAAGCGAGTACATTTCCCGGCCGTAAGAATCAAATATTTTTAATATATCGGTTGGATATGCAATATAAGTGCCAAGCAAACAGGAGCCTGTTTAATAGTTTATATGGCTATCCGCCGGCATATTTTTGGCGTGCTTTAAAATCAAAAAAACATATGTTATTCAGGCAATCTTTAGATGGCCAGCACCGCATGAGGCGGAGAAACTTCGGGTCTGGGAGAAAAAACGACTGATTTTAAATCGACCTTAAGAGTAGGAAAGGATCAATGGATTTTGAGTCCAGCAGGAAATTCGAATGAAAAAACATCGCCGACGCTGATGCCTTTTTTTTCGAACCAGCCCTGGTTGACTTCCAGGGCATACAGAACCGGTGCGGGGGACGAGTAGACCGTCGTGACCGGGAAGGGATCCATTTTCTGGATGCTGACGATGCGGCCGGCGGCATCGATGAAGGCTATGTCGAGGGGCATGAACGTGTCTTTCATCCAGAAGGTCAGAAGCTCGGGTTCCGGATAAACAAACAGCATGCCCCGGTTGGCCGGCAGGCTCGCGCGGTGGGAAAGACCGCAGGATTTCGTTTCGGGTGTCGTCGCCAGTTCGGCAGTGAGGCGCTTTCCCTTGACGATTACCGGAATCGTCGGCAGATCAAACGGGCAGGACCATCCTGACTGAGCGGGAAAAAATAAGATGATGGTCAAACATACTGCGACTTCGGAGAGGTTCAAACACACCGCCTAATCATTGATCTTGAAATCTGACCACAAAATTTTTGCCTTAGTGCCTTATTCCGGAAGTTCGCGTCCGCCGGCTTCCCCTTTCTTGACTTCAATTGACTATGGCGGTTTCCAGGGCATTAAAGGCACTGATCATTTTTTACAAATTAGCGCCAATCAAAACGTTCCTGGTGCAAAGGCCGTATCCGGGACACACGCTCGAAGTCTTTATCCCGGTGGAGAAGAAGCGCGTCATGTTCCATCGCTATCCGGGCAATACAGCAATCGATCGGACTACTTAAGGTTACACCCAGGCGTCTTAGATCAAAATAGATCCTGGCAGCTTCGCGCCAGGTATCGTTTGAAGCCTCAAGATAATACTGTGTCGCCAGATAATCGTCGAGCAGCGTCCACTCTTTCTGTCCTTTCGCCCCTTGCAGGAGTTCCAATTGGTTGAATCGAGTGAGAACGGGGGTCCCGGAACCGGTCATTTTTTTAAATGCCGCTACAACCTTACCAGTTTTGTCCTTCAAGACCTCGATCCATACCGAAGTATCAACCAGGATCATCCTCTGAGCGTCCGCATTTTTTTGTGATCATAATTTTTTGTGAACTGGATCTGACCGGCCAAATCGGTCATATCCTTTCGCTTTTTGAGCCGGATGAATTCTCTGAGGGCTTCATGAATCAAATCTTTTTTCGTTTTGGAAGTGCTGAAGGAAAAAGCCTCGTTCAACACGGAATCGTCAATATCGATGTTGGTGCGCACAACAATTCCTCCCATCAGTCATTTATACACACATAATACACATCAGGAACGTTCCGTCAAGTTTTTTTGTACTCTCAGCAATCCCGTCACCATCGTCGGAAAAAGGCAAACTTCCATCACCATGTATGGAAATTCAACAGTCGCAACAATCCATTAGTCGAGTTAAAATTCCAAATCGTATTAAGGTCTTACCGAGAGATCAACAAAACGGGAGGTTAAAGCAATGAAGCGTCAACTTGTATCCAGCGGCAGCCCGTACGAGCCGGTGGTGGGGTTTTCGAAGGCGGTAAAGGTTGTCATTTTGTTTCCGTGGGCGGGACGGCGCCTATCGGTGCAGACGGCAGAACCGCGGCCCCGGGCGATGCGGCCGAGACCCGGCGGTGCTTCGAGATCATCCAGACCGCCCTCGAAAAGGCCGAGGCCGGTTTAAAAGACGTCGTGCGCACCCGGATCATGTTCAAACGCATTCTGGATTGGGCGGCGGCAGCCCGCGTGCATGGCGAGTTCTTCAAGGATATCCGTCCGGCCAGTACCATCGTGCAGGTGACGGGCTTTATCGAACCGGAGTGGCTGGTGGAGATCGAGGCCGATGCGGTCATTGGCGATGAATCCGATGCCGCGGGCAGCACCCGAAAATAAAAAAGGCTGGCAAACCGATAAGCCTGCAGCCTTTTTTTGCGATTGGCTGAGGGACTAGGATTCGAACCTAGGTTAACGGGGCCAGAACCCGTCGTCCTGCCGCTAGACGATCCCTCAGTG
>JBAPWQ010000053.1:0-8183 GCA_049283795.1 Desulfobacterales bacterium
TGAATGCCATTACCGAAGACATGGATCTGGCTTTCAAATTGAACCAAAAAGGATGGAAGGTCGAGCAGAGCTTTTGTCCCGTCCGGACCTATGTCCCGACGACCATAAAAGGGTGGTACCGGCAGAAGATTCGGTGGAGTTCGGGAGGGGTCCAGTGTTTTTTCAAGTACCACCGCATCTGGCTCAGGAATCCGCTGCACATTTTTTTCGTTTTCTCCTACGGCATCCTCCTGGCGGCGGCCTTGTTGGAAACCGGCCGGGATGTGTTTGTCTGGAACCAGATCCTCGACTATTTCAATTCGATAAACCGCATCGAGACGGTTTTTGTCAGCCTCAAGCTCACCAATCTCAAATACGGATTTTTCCTGGTCAAGGACATGCTCTTTTTTCGCCTGGCCCTGACGCTTTTTTCGCTGCCCTTTGTCATGCCGCTTATCTCCGGGGTCCGCAAACTTTACATTTTCTTCGTGGTGATTCCCTACTCGATTTTCTATCTGCCGGCTTTTTCCGCGGTTTCCCTTCTGGGCGCCATTTATTTCATGCGCCAGAGACGACACCTGCAGGCGACCGTCAGGGCCTGGTAATTTTTGCAGCTACATAAAAATCTCATCTCACTTTAATAAACTCCTAACAAAACAGGCGTATCATTCCCGGCAGATGACAAATTTCAGCTGTTGGAAATGATGAGTGAGCCTCACGGAATCATATGTCCCCACTGCCGGTCAGATGCGGTTTACCGGTACGGCAAAACGTCGACCGGCAAAAAGCGGTTCCTTTGCCAGATGTGCAACCGCCAATTTGTCACCGACTCTTCCTGGAAACTCGTGGGCCAACGCCCCGGCTGCCCGCGCTGTGGCCAGGCGATGCATGTTTACAGACGCTATGAAGAATCCATTCGTTTCCGGTGCGCGCGGTATCCCTTGTGCCGGACCTTTTTGAAGCTTGCCAAGGAGGTGGAAAATCCAGATGAATGAGTATCTCCACAACGTTCCTGGAAGGCTGCGGGTCAAGATCCCCTCGATCAAACACCAGAGCTGCAAAGCCAGGAAACTGGAAAGCCTGTTCGCGTTCAGGGAAGGGATCGAGCGGGTGCGGGTCAATGCCTTGACGGGCAGCCTTACCATCGGCTACGACCCGGATCAGACGGGTGTCGAGCAGCTTTTGACGGTGCTTAAGCAGAACGGCTTTCTGGAGGACAATCACTGCCCGGTCAATGCCGCGTGCGTTGGCGACACCGCCACCCGCGTGACCCAGGCGGTAGGTAAATTCATGGTCAACTGGGCCGTCAGCAAAACCCTGGAATCCTCCGGTCTGGGGCTCCTGGCGGTGTTGATCTGATAAATTCGGGTGCCCCGAATTTGTGAAAGGCGGCTGCGCCGCTTTCTTTTCGCCATTTTCCGCATAAAAACATTTTCGATGGACGCGCGTTTACGCGTCGCAGTTGAAATACCCCCAATCTATATCGCGTCTGTTTTAGTGAAGGGATCGATGCGGTTTAATCAAGTGTTCCACGCACGCTGGACGGTGATGTCAGGCATAGGATAATGCTTGGCATTCAAGGTGTATAATTTGCCTCCTGTCTGCAGAACGGTTGCGGCCAGAATAGCATCGTTGACATCGGTTCCGTTGCGGGGATTCCATTTGCGATAAAACTCGCCCGCCTTGTCGATGATCTGCTGGTCAACCGGTGCAGCTTGAAACTGCGCCAGAAACAGAAGGGTGGCCGCCTCCTCGGCCGGCCGCATGAAAAAGACCAGCTCGGCCCGTTGCATGGCGCCGATCCACAGCTCAAACTGCTCTTTGTCCCGCAGCCTCTTGAGCAGATTGAGCGCCTTGCGTTCTCCGCGCAGATGCCAAATAAGCACATCCGAGTCCAGATAGGCCTTCATCGTTTGAATCTTTCCTGAGACTTGCGCATGGACTCTTTGATAGTCCGCACGGTTTCATCCGCCGATTCATCGCGCTGCCAGCTTCCGAAGGTGTGGGTCAAGACATCGAAACCCTCTTCGGCCTCGAGCTTTTCAACATAATACCGCACGGCATTTTCGAGTACGGCTTTTTTAGATGTTCGCAGCCTTTTCGCCAGCATGTCGATATGCCGAATCACGGCTTCATCTATCCGGGTTGACATAATCTTGTCCATAAGAACCTCGCTTTTACTTACGTAAGAAAGATAACGTAAGAACAAGGACCTGTCAAGCCTCGATGTGGACGGGACTGTACCAGGCTTCATTGTAATCGCTGAATTACACGCTCATATGAGCCGGCGAAACTGTGATAACCGCATGCAATCGAGCGCACGGCCTCAAAGAGATTCGGTGGGGGCGGTGAAAGACAGTGTCGATCAGGATCGGAGGGTATCGACCTCATCGGTATGTTCCCAGGGCAGATCGATGTCGGTGCGGCCGACGTGCCCGTAGGCGGCCAGCCTGCGGTAAAAGCCTTCGGGATGGGCCGCCGGCAGGTGCCGCAGCCGGAATTTCTTTAGTATACCGGCTAGGCGAAAGTCGAAACTGGCCGATATCAGCTCGGCCAGGTGGTCATCGGATTTTTTTCCGGTGCCGAAGGTCTGGACCTGCAGGGACACCGGCTGGGTCAGGCCGATGGAATAGCTGAGCATCACCTCGCACTCGTCCGCCAGTCCGGCCGCCACCACGTTTTTGGCGGCGTGGCGGGCGGCATAGGCCCCGATCCGGTCGATGCGCAGCATGTCCTTGCCGCTGAGCGCTTTTTCACTCAGACGGGCGTATTCGCCATAGGTGTCGACGGCGTTCTTGCGGCCGGTCAGCCCCGAGTGGCGGGTGGGGCCGCCCAGGAAAATGCCGTCCGGGTTGACCATGATGCGGGTTTTGCGGTCGGGGGCCAGCGGCTCGTCGGCGAACACCGGCTCGATGATTGTCGCGATGATGTCGTCACGCAGCCGCCGCAGGCCGGGTTCGTCCGCCAGGCGCTGCTCGGCGGTAATGGTCACGCTGTGGATGCGGCGCGGGCACCGGTTCTTGAACTCGACCCCGACCTGGACCTTGTTGTCCGGCATGAGGTAGGACAGCATCTTCTGATGCCGCACGTCATCCAGCCGGCGGGCCAGCCGGCGGGCCAGGGAAATGGGCAGGGGCATCAGTTCGGGGGTCTGATCGCTGGCGTATCCGAAAACCGTGACCTGGTGCTGCACCCGCACGGCGTCGATCTGGGCCTCGGTCAGTTCCATCTCGTCGAACTGGCACTCGCCGTCGGTCGGCAAGGCCTGGGGCGAGGTCAGGATGCTGCAGGTGCGGGCGTTGAAGTCCGGCCGGTCGTAGCCGATTTCCATGATGACCTTGCGGGCGATGCGGGAGAAATCGATGTTGGCGATCGATGCGAACCGGGCCGCTATGAACACGATGGCCCCGGCTACGGCGCATTCGACGCGCACGCGCGCGCAGGGGTCCTGGGCCAGGAAGTGATCGATCACGGCATCGCTGATCTGATCGCAGAGTTTGTCCGGGTGGCCCTCGGTGACCGATTCGGAGTTGAACATGAAATCCTGCATTCTTTCCTCACCCTCTGCTTCCGGCGGGTTTACGAAGTTCGTTGACGGTGAGGGAGGCCAGGGCACTGCCGGCCACCACCGCAACATCCACTGCACCAAGGGCGGTCAGTCCCAGAAACTGCCGCAGGGGCGGCAGCACGACCGTCAACAGCTGCAAGGCCAGCGACCCGTTTATGGCCCATGAAAGATAGGGATTGCGCGCGAGGTTTCCGTCCCCCAGCGGTTGGCGCAATTCCGACCGGCAGTTGAAGGCGTGCAGCAGCTGGGCGGCGGTCAGGCTCTGAAAAGCGAGCGACGCCGCGCGGCCGCCGGGGCCGTAGCGGGCCAGCCCGTAGGCGAAGGAGGCCAGGGAGGCCGTGCTGATCAGGGCCGAGTCGACGACCATCTTCCGGTAATCGGCGCCCGAGAACAGCGGGGCTTCCGCCGGTCGGGGCGGCTGGCTCAGCACGTCGGGCTCCGGAGCCTCCATCGCCAGGGCGATGCCGGGAAAGATGTCGGAAATGATGTTGATCCACAGCAGCTGCATGACATTCAGCGGAAAACCGACCCCGAGCGACAGCGAGGACGCCATGACGATGATCTCGCTCAGGTTGGTCGACAGAAAAAAGCGGACCGCTTTGCGAATGTTGAGATAGGTCGCCCGGCCGTCCTCGATGGCGGTGATCAGGGTTTCGAGGTTGTCGCGTTCCAGAACGATGTCGGCCGTCTGGCGGGCCACTTCGGTCCCGCTGCGCCCCATGGCGATACCGATGTCGGCGGCCTTCAGGGCCGGGCCGTCATTGATGCCGTCGCCGGTCATGGCCACCGTGCGCCCGACCGTCTGCAGTGCCTTGACGATTTTGAGCTTGTCGGCCGGACTGACCCGCGAGTAGACCTTGACGCGCTTGGCCAGCGCCTCGATGGTTTCCGGCGTCATGGTCTGCAGCTCGGTGGAATCCAGGATGTCCAGGGATTCCCCGCGCGACAGGTTCAACTCGCGGGCGATGGCGTAAGCCGTCGTGCTCTGGTCACCGGTGATCATGACCGTTTCGATGCCGGCCCGGTGGAAGGCGCCGATGAGTTCCGGCACGCTGTCGCGGATCGGATCGGACAGGCCCACCAGCCCGAGCCACACGAGGCGATCCGCGGCGGCGTCCGCCGGCTGTGATTCGAAGACGGTGGCGGCGAAGCCCAGCACGCGCAGGGCGGCATCCGCCATGGCCTCGTTCTGGATCTGGACTCCCAGCTTTTCGGATTCCGGGAAGGGGACGACCCGGCCCGCGCGGAACTGCCACTCGCAAAGGGCCAGGACTTCCGGCGGACTGCCTTTGACGGCGACAAACCGCCGGCCATCGGGCGCGCTGTGGCGGGTGCTCATGTAGAGCCGCTGCTCGGAGCGGTGGTTGACTTCCAGAAAACGGTAGTCGCTGCGCAGCGTCTCGACGTCCAGGCCCTCATCTATCGCCAGCTGCACGAGGGCGGCCTCGGTCGCGGAACCGGACAGCCGCATGTGTCCGTCGCTGTTGTCGATCTTGGTTTCGCTGCACAGCGCGCACACCGTCAGCAGCTGGGCATAGACCGGGTTCGGGAGCAGGTCGACGTCAGCCGTGCCGTCGTGGATGCGCCCGTTTTGAACGGTCAGGTGCCGGCCGTCGACGAAAATCCGGGCCACCGTCATGCGGTTGCACGTGATGGTGCCGGTCTTGTCGAGGCATATGGTCTGAACGGCCCCGAGGGTCTCGATCGCCTTCAGGTTCCGGATCAGGACGTGATGCTCTTTCATGCGCGTGATGCCGAGGGCCAGGTTGACGGTGGCCGCGGCCGGCAGGCCCTCGGGCACCGCCGAGGCGGCCAGCGATATGGCCATGCGCAGCATTTGCAGCAGGCCGAAACCGCGCAGCGTACCCACCAGCATCAACAGGGAGCAGACCGCCAGGCACAGGACGACCAGGTGGTCGCCGGTTTGTTCCAGCTGTCGTTCGATGGGCGTTTTGGGGCTGGAGGTTTCCGCCATCAGGGTCTGCAGACGGCCGATTTCCGTGTAGCGGCCCACCGCCACGACCACCGCCAGGCCTTCGCCGCCGGTGACCTGCGTCCCGGCGAACACCATATTGCGGCGTTCGGCCAGCGGCGTGTTTTCCCGTCGCAGGACGCCGTGGGTCTTGTCCACCGGCAGGCTCTCGCCGGTGAGCATGGACTCGTCGACGCTCAGGCGCGAGGAACGGATGATGCGGGCATCGGCGGGAACGTAGCTGCCGGGTTTGAGGGACAGCACGTCGCCGCGCACCACCTCCTCCACGTCGATGGCCATTTCCACGCCGTTGCGCAGCACCTCCGCCTTGGGGTGCACGAGCTTCTTGAGCGAATCGATGGCCTTCTCCGCCTTTTGCTCGGTGGTGTATCCGATGGCGGCGTTGGCCAGCACGACCCCCAGCACAACGGCCCCGTCGATCAACCCGCCGGTCAGAACCGACACGCCGGCCGCGGCCCCCAGGAGGTACACCGGCAGAGAATTCAATTGGCCCAGAAAAAGGTCCCACCCCGACCGCTCCGCGGCGGCCGGCAGCGCGTTGCGGCTGAACCGCCGCCGCCGTTCGTCGACTTCCCGCTCGTCGAGTCCCCGTCCGGGATCGACGGCCAGTTCCTCGAGCACGGCATTTTTGGAACGAAGGTGCCAGGGGCGGTTCATGGCGTCATCGTGCGGGAACAGAAGGCGGCGGACGAGTTGCTGGAGGTGGGCGTACCGGCTGGGAGGGATGCTGTCGTCGGGGGGATCGGATGTATCGACGCCGGCCGGGCCCTTCGACCCGAGCGCTTCGTCTACCTCGACCAGCGCTTTTTTGATCAGGGTACCGATGGTGCGGGGCGTGTTGCCGGAGTTGTAGGAGACCAGGACCTTGCCGGTCAGGGCGCTGGCCGTGACCCGTTTGATGTCCTTTTCCTGCGAGAGCCGCAATTCGAGAAACTGTTTGAGCGGCTCGCACCCGTAAAGGCCGTCGACCCGGTAGCGGGCCCGGCCCTTTACGGCCGTGTGCGTAGCTTCGACTATCTTCGAATGCTGGACCAGCGCCCGGCCGGTGACGTGTTGCGTCTGCTTTACCATAATAACTGAAGCGTTTTTAAAACCGTGCGGCGATGATAGTCTTGAAGAAATTCCCGCCTTTCTTGCGAGAAAGACCGCTCGGCCGGGACATGAATGTCACCCTTGTCATCGTTCGGCCTGCTGCGGGGCGTCGGCCCGCCGGGTGCCGGCGGCAGTGCTGCGCTGCATCGTCAGTCGGTCTCCGGGGTGAAGAAAAAGAGACCTTCAGCTTTAGTGATAGTGACATTGTTTCGTATACGCCTGCCGGAGGGAAAGAGTCGACCACGCGTGATTTTTGTAGCGGGGACACGATAAAGCGTGCCGGTTCAAACTGCCGGCCGGAACGGGCGCGGCATCATTCTTTACCGGTTTCTCTCAAAGATGAGTTGATCACGGATGTGGTCACTATGCCGAAGGCATACCAGAAAGCGGTGTACCAGGGCGGCAGCTTGGCGTTGCCCTTGAGGATCTCGTAGAGGCCGACGGCGCAGAGTGCCAGGAACATCAGGCCCGGAAAATCCAGCGCGCCGTCGGTCAATCCATTGAACTTGCGGCTGAAAGACGCCAGCGGGTGATAGACCCTCTGTCCGAGCGGCTGCACCCGGGAAAGCCCGGCATCAAGTTTGAACAGGCCTTCTCGTACCGCATGGTCGGTCAGCTTGTCGAGGTCGATGCCGGGATCTGCGATCAATACGCTACCCGTAAGGGCATTGACGCGGATATCGCGGTATTTCAGGTCACGCGCCAGCGACTGCGCGACCGTCGTGAAAAAACCGACGTCACCCTTGCGGGAAGGTATCCTTATTCGCAGCCGCTCGGCGGTCCGGTGGCTGGCGGTGGCCTGCGGCAGCATGGCGGGGCTCATGGCGGTTTTCTACTTGGCCGCCGCGGCCACTTTTTTGGGTTTCTGGGGCTTCTCTTCCGGTTGGGCCAGCTCGGCCTTGGCCTCGGCGGCCAGATCGTCGAAGGTTTCCATCGTTTCGGCGACCTGTTCCTTCATTTTGCCGTAGGTCATCAAGCCGCCCTTTATGATGGCCTTGGTCACCGGTTTCAGGATACTGGCCACTACCGGCACGACGACGGGCGCCAGAAGCACCACGGCGGCACCGGCGACTACGGAGCCTCCCATTTTAAATCCATTGTCCAACAGTCCCATACCGCACCTCCCTTTGCAGTTGAACGGGTGAAACTACGCTGCCACCATTCGGCGGCCACCGGCTTCCGCGGGTCCAGCCGGGTTGCACCGGCAACCATCCCCGGCGTGCGTGTCCGCTAACGCGGTAAAAAATACTTCCCGGCGCGACCACGGTAAGACGGCATGTTAGAATTTTATTCATATGGTTGCCGGAGAGCGAAGTCAAACAGTAAATTAATTAAAGACCTACTCGCGACGCGGGCATTCTCGAAATCTCCGCCGGTTTCGCTAATGAAAATCTAATCAGCCTCTCATTAAACGCCAATATTTCAAGCATAGATCCTCTGATGCCGAATGCGACAGAAGTCGGTGGCTGAGCGGAAATCCTTCTTCTCCGGCCCTCTTAACGGGGAAGGGCCGGGATGGGAAGGGAAGTTTTCGGTCAGACACCTGATAAG
>JBAPWQ010000054.1:0-6444 GCA_049283795.1 Desulfobacterales bacterium
AAAGGGATACTTTTCAAGAATGCCGAAATGCGGCAGTCTCTTTATTTTCAGTTTCGAAAAAGAAGGCGTATAAATGCCGCACAGAAACTTCGTTAAATTTACCGCACTGAATTGCTCTCCTGCAGCCCGAGTATAGCCACCGGCAATCTCAATGTAGTTATAACTGGACAGCGGCTTCAATGCCATCGCGTTTTGCAGAAGCGCTTTTCCGCCTTTGCAAAAGGAACAATGCCCGCAGCGTTCATTCTCGAGATTTTCTCCAAAATACCCGGCCAAATGTTTGCTGATGCAGGCATCGCTTTCGAAAAACCTTACCATATTGTGAATTCGTTGAATTTCTGAACCTTCTTTCTTTTTAAATTTGACATTCATTTTCTCGGCCATGCTGTCGATATCAAACGCTCGGGTCATAATGTCGTAAGCCTCGACGGCCTGTTTGGACTGGAGTTCGATCCAGCCTTTCTCATCGAAGTATTCCAGAGCGGTGAGAATCCGCTGCCGATCCGCAGCATAGCTGTTGAGGATGGCGGGAATGTCGACCGTGGTCCATACTTTCCGGGTATGACAGTGATCCATGACCGCGGCGACAAACCGCTTTCTTTCGCCTTCGAAACCGCTGAGGATCTCGGCCGGTTCTTTCTTGTATTGAAAAGAATACTCTTCAAAATAGGTCCACTTGGGTCGAATAATTTTTCCCATCGCAAGGTAAACGAGAAGCGTTTTCAACGGAAGAAGCCGTATGTTCAGGGCACTGGAAAGCGCCAGTGCTTTTATTTCCCAGATAACGCCGTCATTTTCCTTTATCATTCGCAGCAACTCTATGATCGAAGATTTATCCGGCGTGTCGCCGTAAACAAAATTCTCTAAAACATGAATGTTGGCCCGGTTGGCCAACACTTCGCACAAGGCCGGTTTTCCGTCCCGGCCTGAACGTCCGATCTCCTGGCTGTAGTTTTCAATCGATTTGGGCAGGTCGTAATGAATGACTCTGCGAATGTCTTTTTTATCGATCCCCATCCCAAAGGCGATGGTCGCCACCACGCACGCCAGCGCCCCCTCCATGAACTTGTTTTGAATCTCCTCCCGTTTTTCGGTTGCCAGGCCGGCATGATAAGGTTGGGCGTTTATTTTATGGGCGCATAGAAATTGTGCAACCTCTTCCGCCGTTTTTTGCAGGGTGACATAGACAATGGTCATTGCAGAGGGCGCTTCACAAATTCTTTGCAGCAAACGGCCGTTTTTTTCGGATGCGGCCGTCGGTGTAACCTGCAGGAAAAGATTTTCTCGATAGAATCCGGTGACAACCACATTTTGTTTTGGAATATCGAACTTGGCGCACATGTCGTCAATGACCGGCGCCGTCGCGGTAGCAGTCAACAGCAGCGTTTGCGCTATCTTGAAATCTTGCCGGTAATCGGGCAATTTAAGATATTCGGGCCGGAAATTATGCCCCCATTCGGAGATGCAGTGCGCCTCGTCGACAACCAGCAGGGTAATGTTCATTTTTTCCAGTCGGGCGCGAAACCGTTCGTTTTTAAACCGTTCGACTGAAATCATCAGGATTTTCAGTCTGTTGTTTTTGGCATTTTCGAGAACGGCCGTGTAGTCGTTTTTTCCGAGGCTCGAATCCAGACGCGCGGCCGGGATGTCGTTCGCCAACAGAAAGTCCAGTTGGTCCTTCATCAGGGACAGCAGGGGCGACACCACCAGCGTCAGGCCAGGCAGCAACATGGCCGGCAACTGGTAGCAAAGGGATTTTCCGGCGCCGGTGGGAAAAATTGCCACCGCGGACTGATGCGCCACAACTTTACCGATGACCTCCTTCTGGCCCTTCAAAAAGGTGTTGAACCCGAAATATTTCTGCAAGTGCTGCTCCAACATGGCGCGGCCTGCCTCCTGTAAAATCTAATTGGTTTCGCTGCTATTTCACTGCCGGTATTAACCGTCTAACCAGGATCCCATTACAAAGTTGATCTTCTTATAACACCGTACTTTTGCGGTCGCGGTCGTCAATAATTCAGGATTGACCTTTTCCAACTGATTGATTATATTTCTTACATAAATCTTACTTTAAGCTGGAGGTTTGCAATGCAAACAACTAAACTTTCAAGCAAGGGGCAAGTTATCATACCGAAATCATTAAGATCTCGCTACAATTGGCGCGCAGGCCAAGAATTATCAGTGATTGATACGGGTGACGGTATATTGTTAAAACCTTCTCATCCGTTTAAAAAAACAACACTCGATCACGTCGCTGGTATTTTAAAATATTCAGGAAAACCTGTTTCTCTCGATGAAATGAAAGCGGCAATTAAAAAAGGTGCCGTGGAGCGCAAAAAATGATTTCAGTGGACACCAACGTCGTTGTTCGCCTGCTTACCGGTGATGATCAAGCCCAATTTAATAGAGCAAAAACATTTTTTGAAAACGAAAAAATTATTATCATGACTTCCGTGATTTTAGAGTGCGAGTGGGTTCTTCGATATGCTTATCACTTTAAGCCTCTTAAAATTGCGGATGCTTTCCAATCCCTTTTTGGAATATCAAATGTGAGATTACAGGAGCAACTTGTCATTTATGACGCAATTGAATGGTATAAGCAGGGGTTAGACTTTGCGGATGCCATCCACCTGTCAAAATCGCAAGAATCCGAATCCTTCGCAACTTTTGACAAAAAATTAATAAAATCAGCCTCAAAAATCACAAATTTTCCTGTATTCGAGCCCTGACGAAATGGGTCCGCACGCACCGCTTCACGTGGTATCCGCATAGCCGCCGTCGCAGGAGCAGTGCCACCCGCGGCGGCCGTACCAATGGAGATCCCGTAGGTTCGAGAAACTGAATGACTGCCCGGATGTCATCTCCGTGTTCAAAACCAGCGTTCCGCAAAGCTCATGTGATCGCCTTGTTTGAAGAGTCCTTTCCTGGTGCAAGTTACGGCGAGCTTCCGCTGGTCTTCACAGTGCCTCTGAGCAAGACTCTTCCGCCGATGTCGACTTTGACACGCGGACCGTAATTCAGGCCGAGACGGGCGACATCGACCCGATCTATTCGGACATAAAGCGAGCATAGGTCTTGTTTATGTAAATGATTTTTCCATCGTGGTCACTGATGATGACCCCGATTTCCATGTGCTCCACGAGGTTTTTGAAAAATCCGATTCGTTCGATTGGATTGGAGACCGACATATCAGCCGTAATCCTAAATCCCTGAAGAGTCAGGCAGGTAGCCGGTCCTTTAGTCGAAAATACCTTAAATTCTTCTTAGTGTTGTAACGCAATTAGTCGCCGCCGATCCGCCGACATTGAAAACGACGGCAATATTCGGTGTCTTGCCGTTCGGCGCCAGTCCGATAGGTTCCCCGACCAGTTGTTTGTAGGCCAGCGCATGCATGGAACACCCTGTCGCTCCCACGGGGTGTCCCTTGGACTTGAGCCCACCCGAAAGGTTGACCGGGCAGCGATCATCGGGACCAAACCGCCCCTCAAGATAGTCCCAGCCTGCCTTCCCGTCTTTTGAAAGACCGAGCGCTTCCGTTGTGAGGATCTGGTTGATGGAAAAACAGTCGTGGACCTCAGCCAGATCAACATCGGAAATGGTTATTTTTGCTTCCTCAAACGATTTTTCGACCGCCCGTTTTCCGGCAATCAGCTCATGCATATTGGAACGAACGCTTAAAGGCAAGCGTTCGGTGGTCATGCCGATTCCTGCGACTTCCACAACGCGCTGACAGGTGGACCGGACCTCGCTTGTCGGGGCAAGGATCACCGCCGCCGCGCCGTCTGATATCAGGGAACAATCATGCAGCCGCAGCGGGTCGGCGATCACCGGATTGCCGCCTTTGCCCGTTGCCGGCAGATTTAAAATGGCTTCGGGAGTGAAAAGCTTGAGCCGGTCAGCCGGTCCGCCTTTGCTGAAATGGGCCAGAGGGTTTTCGATCCCGTTGCGATAGGAGAGCGCCGAGACGGCTGCAAACATTTTTTGTATCGTCTGCAGGTCATACCCGTGGTGGCGCATGTAGCCCTTGGCATATTCGGCAAAAAGTCCGGGAAATGTCATCCCCGTAGCGCCTTCCTCCGGCCAGTACGAAGAACAGGCCAGCGTGTGCGTTACTTCTGCAGTCGGTAGCAGACTCATCTTTTCCACCCCGATAACCAAAACACGCCTGAAGCGGCCGGATTCGATGCCGTAAATGGCATTGTAAAGAGCGACGGAAGATGATGCGCAGGCACCTTCTGTGCGTGTCGTCGGAATAAAGCGCAGAAAATCCGGAGCAACCTCCAGACTCAGCGGGCCGACGTGCTCCTGGTTGATAAAATTCGCCGGCGAACAGGAGCCGATCCAAATGCCATCAACGTCCCCGGGGTGCAAGCCTGCATCTTCGATGGCCCCTTTGCCTGCTTCGATGATGAGGTCGTAAAAGGATTTGGTATCCAGAACCTGCCCAGTATCACGATTTTTTTCGACGAAGGCACCGAATTTGGTGTTGTAAGCACCGATGATGCTGACGCGACTCATAGCTGATCTCCTTGTATTTAAAATGAACGTAAGGGATAAAAAAAATAGTGGTAAGACTCTCTTCAGCAAAACCCGTGCCCTGATCAAAATGTCCAAGTTTCGTAGATCCGTTTGATGCCATGAACTGCCACCCGGAAATTATGTATCATATTTAATACAATAAGTGTCCCGGGTTCACGCTCGAAATAGTGCCGTTGCTGACGACCGTTTGAGAATATTGAATTGTGACTAAAGGTTACAGGGTGTTTGAAATGTGAACAGTGTTCGGCACATCTTTTGCTGACCGTAATATGAAGAGTCAATCATAATCCTGCCGCCGGCAATCGTTACCTGCCAAGGAGAGCCTGATGAACTTAGGGATGTTGTTCGTCCGTCATGCACGCTATCGACCCGATCATACCGCAGTGGTATTTGGTGATCGGCGTCTGACCCATTTGCAATTTAATCAAAATATCAATAAGGTGGCCCACATCATGCTGCGCCTGGGTCTTTCAAAGGGCTCCAAGGTCGCAACGGTTTTACCGAATTGCCTAGAGCTTCTCGAAACCTACTGGGCCGCAGCCAAGGTGGGGGCCGTGGTGGTCCCGATGAGCACCTTGTTGATGGAAAGCGCGCTCAGATCCCTTCTCAAAGACGCCGACGTGGAAATGGTGATCACCAATGCGGCCTTTGCCGATGTCATAAAAAAAATTCAACCCGATCTGCCGGCGGTTCGTCCCGGGTGCTGCCTGCTGACGGACTCACCGGCGCAGGAGGGATTCCAGGAGTATCATCGCCTGAAAGGCCATGAACCGGACAGCGAGCCGGAAGTCGCTGAAGTCCACGGCACCGATACTTTCAACATCATGTACAGCAGTGGAACCACCGGCCAACCTAAAGGGATCGTTCACACCCACGATATTCGCATTGCCTACGGCACCTCATTTGCCGCCGCCTTTCGGCTGGCCCCCGAAAGCGTGACGCTCCACGCCGGTGCCATCGTGTTCAACGGCGCCTTCGTCGATCTGATGCCGACGGTTTTTCAGGGGGCCACCTATGTTCTCCTTCCACAATTCGATCCGGCTGACTATATCGAAAGCATTTACAAGGAAAAAGTCACGCATGTGATGATGGTTCCGGCCCAGATTATCGCCATGTTGAATGCACCCAATTTCGACCCCGAAAAATTGGCATCCTTGGAAATGATTCTCGCCTTGGGCGCCCCGCTGCACCTGGAGCATAAAAAGACCTTAAACCGGGTTCTCCCGGATCGTTTTTACGAACTTTACGGACTGACCGAAGGCTTCGTGACCGTCCTGGATAAACTCGATTACCACCGAAAGCCGTCTTCCGTGGGAATTCCGCTGCCTTTGTTCAACATGAAAATCGTCGACGAACACGATGCCGTGCTGCCGCCGAACCGGGTGGGCGAAATCTGCGGCAAGGGTCCCATACTGATGCCGGGATACTATAAGAGGCCTGATTTGACCGAAAAAGCGATCGTCAGCGGATGGCTTCACTCCGGCGATCTGGGCTACGTCGACGAGGATGGTTTCTTATACTTGGTGGATCGTAAAAAGGATATGATCATTTCCGGCGGGGTGAACGTTTATCCGAAGGATATCGAAGAGGTCATCGTCCAGCATCCGGATGTCATCGAGGTCGCCGTGTTCGGAATCCCGGATGAGAAGTGGGGCGAGGTGCCGTTCGCCACCGTTAAGCTGGCCCCCGCCGCGAATCCATCGGAACAGGATCTCAAGGAATGGATCAATTCACGCGTCGGGGCCAAGTTTCAACGGGTGGCCGGTGTTAAAATCATGCCGGATTTTCCACGAAATGCGGCTGGAAAAACGCTGAAAAGAGAACTCCGGCAGATTTTTGGACAAAAAGCTGATCCCAAGGACTCGACGACTCGATGATGTATCAGAAAAACAACATGTATTAATG
>JBAPWQ010000055.1:0-9201 GCA_049283795.1 Desulfobacterales bacterium
CGTAGACCGTATCGCTGGAGACGATGTGATCGCCGTGGCGGCACAACTGCAGCAGCGTGCATGAGATAGCCGCCATGCCGCTGGCGGTGCAAACGGCCCCTTCGGTGCCTTCCATGGCGGCCAGGTAGCGGGCCAGGACATCCACGGTGGGGTTGAAGTGGCGGCTGTACAGAAAACAGCCGTCTTTTTCCGGGCCTCGCAGGCCGGCGAAGATGTCCGGCATGATGCGCGGATCCGTTACCGTAAAGGTCGAGGAGCGCGATATTGAAGGGGTAACGCCGCCGTGCTCGCCGAATTCACGGTGCGCCTGCCACAGGGCCTGTTCGGGATTGTATGGTTGCATGCCGGGCCTCGCTTTCAAGAAAGTGGGGTGCGAAAAACCGGAGTTGGATGCCATCGAGGTGTTTTATCAATAGAGATAACGAAGGGCGCGAACGGGGTCAAGAAGTTTCATCAGCCGCGGTGTTTTGTCATTCGCAGCCCGCTGGCCGGAGAAAGGCGCGCTGGAAATCGAGTCGGGGGGCAATTGGACGGCATAGTGCCTTTACGACCTTGAAGCGAGCCGTTTACGGCATGGAAGCCGGTGGCGGCGTGATCACGAACAGATGCAGTTCGCGGGGACCGTGCGCGCCGTGCACCATCGTCAGCTCGATATCCGCCGTTTTGCTGGGGCCGCTGATCAGTGTCAGGCAGTTGGTCAATGCGTGGTGCGGCGGTTTGCCCTCCTGTTTCAAGACGGCATAGAGTTCCGCCAGGTTCAGAACGATTTGGCCGATCTCAATGACGGCCACATGGATGGAGGGCAGAAGAGAAACAGAGCGCTCGCGTCCCGGCCCCGTTTTCATGACCAGGGTGGCGGTTTCAGCCAGGCAGAAGTCGGCCGAAGTAACGCCGATAAAGGCCGATGCGAGGCGGTGGTGAACCGGTACCGGCCCTTTTGCAGGCAATGGTCTGCCGGGTGTCCGGTAAGATGAGTAAACCGGGACCTTTTGCTGCGTGAGGATTTCCGGTAGGCCGAGGCGGTCGATCAACGGATGGCGCCAGACGGCCACCGACTTTCGCCCGTCCCACTCGGGAACTTTCTGCGCGACCAGCTCGGCTATGGCGGCGGCGACGTCGCCCGGTTTCTCTTTGGGTATGACGGTCAGGTTGAGCGGCTTGCCCTGCGTGGTCAGCTGCTGCAGCAGCGCCGACCGGTCCGCAGCCGTTCTGGTGCCGACCCGTTGCACGAGCTGGGACGGTCCGCTGATAGGGTGTGCGGCCAAAGCCATCTCCCGCCGATGTGCGGGCGGCCCCGCAGATCCCAGTGCCGCTGCCACCCGGCTGATGAATTCTTTACGGGTCGTCATGGCTTGCCCCGCCGACCCTGGCCGTGAAACCGGATCGTGATTGAACATTTCAGAACCGTTTATTATCGCAGAGTTTCCGGGTTTTTGCCGCGGTTCGGACGCTGGTTTTGTTTTACGGATTCCTTCCAGCGATCCATAAAGCTTGCCAGGGCCAGAGGTTTCAGGTTCCGGCTGCGGGTCCAGGCATCGAGCGGAGACGGCAGGCGGTGAATCATGCCGTCGGACCGTGTGACGGCCCGCTGCGCCATACCCGCCGCTCGCATCGCCCCCGCATAGGCCCGGCGATGACGGATGGCGGCGGACCACACCCGATAAAACGCTTTTTCGGCCGTAATGCCGCCCCCGGCATGACGGTCCCGGGGACCTTCAGCCAGGCGGGCGCGCAGGGCCAGCAGCATTCGCGGCAGGTCGATGTCGACCGGGCAGGCCTCCTTACAGGCGCCGCAAAGGGTTTCGCCCAGAAACAAATCCTTGGCGCGCTCGATGCCGACCAGCAGGGGTGTCACCACCGCGCCGACCGGGCCCGAGTAGGCATACCCGTAGGCATGACCGCCGATTTTGCCGTACACCGGGCAGACATTGAGGCAGGCCGCACAGCGGATGCAGCACAGGATTTCGCGAAATTCCGGGTCCGCCAGGATTTTCGATCGGCCATTGTCGATGATAATCAGGTAAAAGGCTTCGGGGCCGTCCGTCTGGCCAGCCTGGCGCGGTCCGCCGATGTAGCTGATGTAGCCGGCCAGGTTCTGGGCGGCGGCCCCGCGCGAGAGCAGCCTAAAAAGAATGTCGTGGTCTTCCAGATGCGCCGTGACCCGTTCCATCCCCATAAAGGCCACATGCACCCGCGGCAGGGTCGTGGCCATGCGGATGTTGCCTTCGTTGGAAACGGTGGTGATATGGCCGGTTTCGGCGCAGGCCAGGTTGCAGCCGGATATTCCCATGTCGGCCGCCAGGAATTTCCGGCGCAGGGCCTTGCGGGCGATGCGGGTCAAGGTCGGCGGGTCGTCGGTGTAGGGGACGCCGAGCTTTTCGGCAAAAAGACGGCCCACCTGCGCGCGCGTCTTGTGAATCGCGGGGGCGATGATGTGCGAGGGCGACTCGCCGGCCAACTGGATGATGTATTCGCCCAGATCGGTTTCAGTCACCTCGATGCCGGCGGCTTCAAGGGCTGGATTCAGGCCGATCTCCTCGGTGACCATCGACTTGCCCTTCACTGCCGTTTTGACATCGTGCCGGCGGGCGATGTCGATACAGGCCGCCACCGCCGCCCGGTCGTCGTCGGCGAAGATGACCCGGCCACCATTTTTTTCGATGTTGTCCGCCAGGGTTTCCAGGATGATGTCGAGGTTCTCCACCGCCTGCATGCGGAGTTCGTGCGCCGTGCGTCGCAGCCCGGGGCCTTCGGGAAGCTCGCGATAGGCCCTGGCGGTCCCCCGGCCCAGACGGCCCTGAACGCCCGATAGGGCGGATTGCAGCACCGGATCTTTAATCGCCTTGCGGGCTTCGGATTTATAGTTTTGGGTCGTGATTTTGCTCATGGGACGGTCACTTCCGTATATATATAGTGAACGGGATTCATCGGCTCCGGCCGGGCATGGCTGATTGTGGCTAACGGCCGGCCGGGAATGTTGGAATACTGGATTTCTGGAAAATTGGGTTCGGCGGATCGGGATCTTTCAAAAACATATTCCATTCAGATCAGCATTCCATCACTCCAGTCTCCCACAATTCCACCATCCCATTCGATTTCCAGCACCTCCCGCCCGCCGATCTCCCCATGCGCCGGCCAGGCAGTCACCCTTCCGCCAGCAGCTGGGCGATGTGTAGGACCCTGACCGGCGACTTCAACCGGCCGAGTCGCCCCTGGATGTTCATCAGGCAGCTGACGTCCACGCCCACGACGGCGTCGGCGCCGGTGGTGATGATGTTGCGCACCTTGTCATCGACCATGGCGGTCGAAATTTCGGGGTATTTCACCGAAAACGAACCGCCGAAACCGCAGCAGCGGTCAGAATCCGGCAGTTCGACAAACTCGGCGCCGGCCACCCTGGCGATGAGCCGGCGGGGCTGCGCGCCGACGCCCAGGCCGCGCAGGGCCTGGCAGGAGTCGTGCAGCGTAACCCGCCCGTTGAAACGGGCGCCAAGATCCTCCACCTTCAGGACGTCCACCAAAAACTGCGTCAGCTCGAAGGTTTTCTCGCCCACCGCCGCGGCGCGCCCTCGCCAGGCGGGAGAGTCGCGAAACAGGCCCGGATAGTGCCGGCGGACCATGTGAACACAGGAGCCCGAAGGGCAGACGATCACCTCCGCCTCTTCGAAGATCCGGATGAAACGCTCGGCGGCGATCCGGGCTTCGCGCCGGTAGCCGGCATTAAAGGCCGGTTGCCCGCAGCAGGTTTGCTCAGTGGGGCACTCGACGGCAAGGTTCAGCTTTTTAAAAATTTTCAGCATGGCCTCGCCGACTTCGGGATAGAGGCCGTCGACCAGGCACTGGACAAAAAGGGTTACTTTTTTGGGGATAGTTGTCATTTTATTTTAAGAATTTACCGCAGAGCCGCTAAGCACGCAGAGGGTATATACATGAAAAAGAAAACAATCGGGTATCCGGTTGCAAGATGCCATCCCTCGTTACATAATACGGAGGGGGCGGTCAAGGTCGAAATATTGAGAGGAAAGTCCGCATGATTCCGGAAAACGCAGTCGTCATACCCACCCAACTGAACTCATTGCAGCATATAATCGACGGTCACGCTCACCTGAGCGATGTCGAAAACATTTCGGCAGCATTTAAAAGGGCGCGTGCGGCAGGGGTAGCAAAGATCGTCGCCGTGGGCATGAGCATCGCTTCCAATCGACGGACGCTCGAACTCGCGGCCGAGTTCCCTGATTTGGTGCTGCCGGCGATCGGATTTCACCCCTGGTCGATTTCAACCGGGGAGATCGAGACGACCCTGGCCTTTCTGAAGACTCACCTGGTGTCCTGCACGGCCCTGGGTGAAGTCGGACTGGATTACAGGATCAAGGTGAAGAAAGCGGTCCAGTGGGAAGTTTTTGCACGCGTCCTCGACCTGGCGGCCGGGTTTGGAAAATCGGTCATTGTGCACGCCCGTTTTTCACACCAGAGATGTCACCGGATGGTATCCGCGGCGGGGATCGAAAGGGCGGTCTTTCACTGGTACAGCGGCCCTTTAGACATTTTGGAGAAGATCATTGCCGACGGGTATTTCATCTCCTGCACCCCGGCCCTCGCCTACAGCACCCCCCACCGATCCGCTATCCGGCACGCCACGCTGGAGCGAATCCTCATCGAAACCGACTGTCCGGTCGCCTACCGGGGAAAAATTTCCGATCCGGCCCACCTGCTCGACACCCTGACGCACCTCAGCCGCTTAAAGGACCTGCCGATCGAAGAGGTTGCACGGATCACCACCGCCAATGCCGAAGCGTTTTTCGGCATCCGGTAAGTTCAGTGGATGGCAACAGGCGGTTATTGGCAATTGAATAGAGGATCTTAATACTCCTTTTGGCAGCCATAGGATGTTGACAGTTGACCTATTTACAAACTATCTTAAGTCATACCAGATTAGCGGAGATCTTGTCATGAAACTGTCCCGCCGGATAAACCCATCGGTTATTCGGCATAATCGATTGAAAGAATGAATATCATAAAACTTTATTAATTCCTTAAAGAAATTGAGCGGCATAGAAATTAAAGGTGGCAATATGAAGAAGAAAAAATGAATAAATTTTTAAAAAAACGGATTGCTGGGGAGGCGGTATATGCGTGACAAGGAACTGACGTCGGAGGTCTTGCGTCAGATAGAGGAAGCTGCCACGAAAATCATTGCCTGTTCAAGCATTTGATTATTTCTTGGGAACACGAAACACTTCAACTGCCGGAAAAAAACCGCGCCGATGAGTTTAGCATTGGGGTGCTCAGATGGAACACGTCACCAAAGACCAATGGAAGGCCTTGGCCAACCGACCCAGTTGCAGGGGCGTGTTATCAGCCTGCAGGTGCTTATCGAGCAAGCGGCACATCACTACAAAATAGAGCCTGAAAATCTAAAGTCCGCCAGCAAAGAACGACGCATCGTGGAAGCGCGCCGGGCTTTTTGTTTCATGGCGGTGCGTCTGGGAAGCAGACTATTGGAGATTGTAAAAATCAAGAAAAAGGTACTAACTATCTGATACCTATTGAGGTTTCTGAAAAAAACAAAGTCGATAAATATATAAATAGAATGTCCCTTTTACCACCCTTAAATTATTCCAGCGTGAGTATTTGAAGTCACTGGGAGTAACTGCTGAAGCCTTCACCGTTCCATAAATTCTTGAAAAATAGGCAAACGTCGCTCACTCAGGGCGCTGAATGTACGTTGTATATTTGACTATGGTCCAATATACAGTGGCTCGGACTCTGCTTATAATCCCACCCGTTGGATCGAAAACAGTAGCGTGATCCGGAGAGGTAATGCAGTTCTGTTTATTTAATGGCAGCGCAATTGCTGCCGACCGTGCTGGCGGAAGCCGGCTGGTGAAACCGGGGAAAAATATAGAAGGAGGAAGAAGATGAATCGAATTCGAAACACTGTTGTGGTAATGGCCGCCGTCATGCTGGTTACGGCATGCAGCTCGATTATGGCGCCGACACCGTCGTTTTCGGCGAAAGAGCTGACTGATTCGCTCACAAGCGGCCTCGGCCTCAGCTCCAGCCAGGCCACCCAGGGTACGGGGGCGCTGCTGTCCCTGGCAGAGGAAAAACTGCCGGCCTCGTCATGGACGAAGATCACCGACAGCGTTGGAGGGCTTGACGGGCTGATGAAAGCAACCAAGGGCCTCGGGTTGCCATCTTCTATCGGTAACCTCAGCGGGTTGACGAGCACCTTTTCGAAGCTCGGAATCTCGCCTGACCAGGTGACGAAAATGGTTCCCAAGGTCTCCGATTACATCGGCAAAGCGGCCGGAGGCGATATCGGCAATCAACTGCTCAACGTGCTCAAGTAGGAAACGGCGTCGGACGACCTGTGTGCGGCAGGATCCACGCCTGTGCGTTGATGCCAAGGGGGTAATAGAGAGAGGTTCTCTATTACCCCGGTCGGAAAGAGGGACGTCCCTTTACCCCCACGCGCATCTCAAGGTGGGCGTCAGCATCAAGAAAAAAAATGGATATAGCATTACAGCTCTGGGGAGGTTGTTTCTACCTTGTTAATAAAATTTTCTTTGCACTAGCAGAAGGAAAAAAACAAAACAGCAAAAGGAAATTAAAACTTTATGGTTGGGCAATATACATTTGTGGAGTGCCGGCTTGGGTAATATTACTTCTCATTGAGCAAAACTGGATCGCAGCATCCATAGAAGCAGGCGGAATCCCGTCCATGTTTTTAGGTTTTTATACTGTATACAAAAAAAACGAATCACCAAATATGCTATTCGATAGAGTTGCTATGGTTTTTACCTACGGCTCAATAGCATTAGGTTTCAGTTATAGCCTGTTTGATTATGGCGGAATTACCTCATTTTCTCAAATTTTAGAGATTGGGGTAATGATAGGCTTTTTATTGGGGAGCTATTTACTTGCCAAAAACAATAAAAAAGGTTGGCTGTTCTTCATGTTGATGAATGGGAGTATGGCAACTCTCATGCTGATTCAACATAAACCACTACTAGCAATACAACAAATTTTATCACTGAGTTTTGTAATATACGGGTTTCGAACCTCAAAAAAATAAAATATACCTTCATAGCGGTTGCCCTAAATGAGCCTGAAAAGGTCAGAATCATTGAACTTACAGAAGGCCATGATTTAATTGCCCCTGATGTTTTGCCGTTTGAGATAGGGAATGCATTAACGGCGATGATGAAAAAAAAATCCTTGAAAAAAGAAGAAGTCGAATCAGCCTGGGATATTGTTCAACTGATCCCGGTTGATTTAAGACATACGAATATAAAACATGCATTGAGCATTGCGATTAAGTATAATCTATATGCCTACGATGCGTATTTCTTAGAATGCGCTGAAAACCTCCGGAGCTCGCTTCTTACACTTGACCTTGGAATGCAAAAGGCAGCGCGGGAAATGGGGATTACAATTTTGGAGTAAGATACTATGAAAGTGTATACATATTCCGAGGCAAGACAACGTCTTTCAGAGGTTCTCAATACTGCGAGAAGTGAAGAGGTTGTTATCAAAAGAAGAGGTGGTGAAACTTTTTCAATAATCTTTAGGAAAAGCAAAAGATCACCATTTGACGTTGCAGGAATCCAAACCAAAGCGACTACAAAAGAAATTCTTTCTGCGGTTAGAGAATCGAGGGAACGATTTTCATAAAAAACATTCAAGATTGACGTGCAGTAAAAGGCGACTTTTTCGTATATCAACCTGTCAAAATACTTTAATCTTCTTACTTTTTTTAACATATCTTTCCAGTCCGCAACCCAACTTTTCGTTAACAATCGAGGAAAAATGAGATTAACATTGCTTGTAGTATTATTCCAAATACTATTTGTCGGGACTTCAATTTGTTTTGAAAGGCCATCAAATGAAATTCCAATGTATGGTGGCGCTGATAAATCTCATGTCGAACAGAACAATGAATTTAGCCAACATGCAGCGGATTTAGGTTGGAAATATTTTAACAATGGAGACTTTGACACGGCTATAAAAAGGTTTAACCAATCCTGGATGTTCAATCACAATAACGTTGATGCCTTATGGGGCTTTGCGATGATTACCCTGCAAAGAGCAAAGAAAAATAATGAAGAGCCGATATATAATTTAAAAGAATCTATACGGTTTTTAGAAATGCTTGAGCTTTTAGAACCTCAAGAAATACGCTATCCTATTGATTTAGCCCTTTCGCACATTTTTTTAGGAAATGAACTTAAAAAAGATAATTCGGCTTATGAGAGTGAATTCACTATGGCTGAAAACTTGCTATTAAAGGCGAAATCTATGCAACAAGATTATCCTATGATTTATGCAAATCAATCGATCTTAGAGTTTTACAGGGGCAATTATCCGAAAGCTAAGAAATTACTTAATAAAGCAGCAGCATTGGGTTTTGATGTGCAACAATCTTATGAAAAAGCTTTGAACGAAAAATTGAACGATGCTAACCACTAAATGCAGCAGGCGCCGAAAGAGGTGCTACTGATGGCATAAACGCTCGTTCTATTTATACATTTACATCAGATGAATAAGTTGATATTTAAACAAAATGCCCCGTAATGCCCGCATAGATGCTCCCGGAGCCCTGCATCATATCATCATCCGTGGCATAGAGCGCAAAGCGATCTTTAAAGACAGCGCGGATCGTAAAAATTTTACCGAGCGCCTCGGCCGAATCATACCGGAAACCCAGACCCACTGTCATGGCTGGGTATTGATGACCAATCCCGTCCATTTACTGTTTAAGACCGGCATGGTCCCCTTGGCCACGGTCATGCAGCGGCTGCTGACCGGCTACGCGGTTACATTCAATCGGCGGCATCGTCGCCACGGGCAGCTTTTTCAGAATCGCTACAAGTCGTTTTTGTGTGAAGAGTAGGTGTATCTCAAGGAGCTGGTGCGCTATTTTCACTTAAATCCGCTGCGGGCACGGCGAGTGAATGATCTAAAGGCCCTCAAAAAATATCAGTGGTGTGGTCACGGCGCCCTTACGGGCAATTTTGACGCCGGCTTTCAGGATACGGGATATGTTAGATCTCTATAAAAATATGATCGATGATCATTGGGACGAGATAACCGGCATGTATGCGGCGTTCGAAGAAAAAAAGCCGATTATAGAGTTCGAACCGAACAGAATAAGGATTATTGCCTACCCGGCAGGGGATTATCTCGACGGCCTCAGTC
>JBAPWQ010000056.1:0-8496 GCA_049283795.1 Desulfobacterales bacterium
GTGAACGCCTGCTCGGCCAAAAGCGTCAGGCCGGCCGGTGATATCTTGAGCATCTCCCGGCCGTCAAACGACGCGCCGGCGACGTGATCGCCGGTCAGCCGACGGTACTCGGTGGAGTCTTCGGCCAGTGGAAACATCTCCTGATAGGTAAACTCCGGCATCTTCAGTCCTCCTGCAATCGTGGTTTCAAATTAGGTGATTCTTTTTAAGGTTGTTCTTTCCGGCCCGAATCGCTAAGCTCAACCCGGCATCCGTCATACCACAAACCAACCGAAAAAAAACGATCCGAACGGCAACGAAACGGCTTTCTAGCGGTCGGCGGGGGAGGCGCGCATGATAGTGGCGGGACTGACGGGCGGGATCGCGACCGGAAAATCGACGGTCGCCGCCGTTTTCGCCGCCGCCGGGGCCGTGGTCATCGACGCGGACCGGATCGCGCACGAGGCCATCGCCCCCGGCCGGACGGCCCGCGACCGGATCGTGGCCCGCTTCGGCCGGGATGTTCTGTTGCCCGACGGCACCATCGACCGCAGGAAACTGGGCCGGATCATCTTCAACGACCCGCAGCAGAAGGCGCAGCTCGAAGCCATCGTCCATCCCGAGGTCAAAGCGGAAACCGGGCGGCGGCTCGCGGAAATCGAGCGCCTTGAATCGCGCGCCGTCGTGATCCTGGACGTGCCGCTGCTGATCGAAGCGGGCATGGACCGCGATCTGGCGGAGCTGATCGTGGTGTATGTCCCCGAAGAGCTTCAACTCGAACGGCTGATGCGAAGGGACCGGCTCACGCCGGCCGAGGCCCTGGCCCGCATCCGGTCGCAGATGCCGATCGAGGAGAAAAAACGGCGCGCCACGGCGGTGATCGACAACAGCGCCTCGCCCGGCCGCACGCGCGCGCAGGTTCTGGCGCTCTTCGCCGATCTTAAGCGGCGCTCCCGCCGGCCGTAATTGGCCATGCCGGCCGGTTCGCGCCCAAGCCAGACCCCTTCCCGGTCCCCTAACATCGGCTTGGATCAATCTTTACAGTTGCCAAACCAACCCGGCCGCCCTATTTTGAAAACCACATGGCAGGGTCGTGTCATCATCATGTGAAGTGCCGTGAATGGTGGCCGCGAACGACACGATACCTTTGACAAGACCCGGATGGCCACAACCTGTGCGGGGGTTCACATGCAAGAATCACGAGAACAGGCGACAATCGACCACCTGAAGAAAATCACCCTGAGAATCGAGGCGGCAAGCCCTGACGTCCAGCGTGACACCCCTCTCCAGACGCAGTGGCTGACCTTCGTCTACGGGCTGGGCACCTCGGGCCTGACGCCTTTCGAATATGCCCTGGCCGGCAAAACGACCGGAGATGTGGTTGCCGTCAGCCTCCGGGCCGACGAAGCGGCCTCGACCTTCGGGCACCTCCGCCCCTTGGTCGAGATGCCGTCGGCGGCAGACGTCCAGCTGAAGGTGCGCGTCGAAAAGATCGAACCGGCCGGCGGCCGCGAAATCATCAGCGCCATGGCGTCCGCCGCCGAGTGCGGGTGTGACTGCGGGTGCGGCGGCAAACACGGCGCGGGTTGAGCGGGGCATGAACCAGATTCTCTCCGACAGCCGCCTGGCCAACCTGGGCGCCCAGGCGATCCTGGAACGGTTCAACGCTTTTCACTCCTCGTTCAAAGAGATAACGCGCCACGCCGCCCGGCGGTTTTTCGACCGCGACTGGCAGGGCCTGCACGACGATGCGACCACCCGCCTGGACCTTTACCGCCTGGCGGTCGACACGATCGAAGACATCGTCCGGGGACTCCTGGCAGAGCGTGTCAAAGACAAACTGGCCTGGGCCGGCATGAAAGCGGTCTACTCCGGGAGCATCTTTCACCAGGATGATCGCGAACTGGCGGAAACCTTCTTCAATTCCGTCACCCGCCGGGTCTTTTCGACGGTCGGCGTCGACCCGCAGATCGAATTCGTCGACCCGGATTTCGATGCGCCGCCGACGCCGAGCGTAAGGCAGCTGTGCCGCAGCTATTTCCCGGAAGCCGGCCTCGCCGGTTCGGTGCGCGCCTTGCTGGCCGACTGCGGCTGCGGATCGAAGCTCGTGGATCCCGCCGGTCAGGCGGTCGCCGTCGCCGACCGCATGGAATTTCTTCTGGCCGAAAAAGGCGCGCCGCTGGACATCCGGCGCATCGACATACTCGCCAGCCTCTTCTTTCGCAACAAGGCCGCTTACCTCGTCGGGCGCATCGTCACGGCCGTCGGCACCCTGCCGCTGGCCATCGCCCTGCATCATCCGCCGGAGGGCATCATGGTCGATGCCGTGCTTCTGGATGAAGACAGCCTCAGCGTCCTGTTTTCCTTCACCCGCTCCTACTTTCTCGTCTGCGCCGACCGGCCCTGCGATCTGGTCCATTTTTTAAAGGGCATCATTCCCCACAAACGCACCGCCGAACTTTACACCGCCATCGGCTACAACAAGCACGGCAAGACCGAACTTTACCGCGACATCATGCGCTACACCCACGAGTGCGGCAGCGAACAGTTCGAATTTTCAGCGGGTCAGCGCGGCATGGTCATGATCGTCTTCAACATGCCCCAGGACGATCTGGTGGTCAAGCTGATCCGTGACCGGTTTCGCAACCCCAAGAGCACCACGCGCCGGGCGGTGATGGACAAATACGACCTCGTGTTCAAACACGACCGCGCCGGCCGGCTGGTGGAAGCGCACAGCTTCGAATACCTGAAGTTCGACCGCTGCTGGTTTTCGGACGACCTTTTCGAGGAGCTGCTGCGCGAGGCCGCCGACACTGTCAAGGTGGTTCGGGACGAGGTCGTTTTGCGTCACGCCTATGTCGAACGCCGGGTGACCCCGCTCGACATCTACCTGCCGGATGCCGAGCCCGCGGCGGCGGCCGCGGCGGTCATCGACTACGGCAACGCCATCAAGGACCTGGCCGTCAGCGACATTTTCCCGGGTGACATGCTGCTCAAAAACTTCGGGGTGACCCGCCACGGGCGCATCGTTTTCTACGACTATGACGAACTGTGCCCCTTGCGCGAGTGCCGGTTCAGAAAAATACCCCCGCCGCGCAGCTTCGAGGACGAACTGGCCAGCGACCCCTGGTTTTTCGTCGATGAAAACGACGTTTTCCCCGAAGAATTCCAACGCTTCCTGGGGCTGGCGCCCCCGCTGCGGGACGTGTTTTTGAAACACCATTCCGATCTTTTCGGCGTGGACTTCTGGCGTGCGGCCCAGGCGGCGATCGACGCCGGAAAGATCATCCACGTCCTGCCCTACCCACCGCAATACCGCCTGCCGAAACCGCCCCAGGCCGCACCGGTCGCGGACGACGCCAGCCGGCCGGAGCGGCGTTGAAACACGCGCACCCATGGCGTTGCGGCCGGTAAGGGCCCTCTTTACATTGTGTTAGAAATTGCTATGCTTAAGCCAACTTTTCACATAGAGGGGAGGCTCAGATGAACACGCACACCTCAGTTGCCGGCATCGAGGTCACCGGCCCCGTATCCCCGGATTTTTCAAGGATTCTCACCCCGCAGGCCCTTGCTTTCGTCGGTGGCCTGGCCCGCAAATTCGACACCCGCCGCAAAGAATTGCTCGCCCGGCGTCAAGAGGTCCAAGCCGGGATCGATGCCGGCAAGCTGCCGGACTTTCTGCCGGAAACAAAAGAGGTCCGCGCCGGCGACTGGAGGATCCAACCGGTTCCAGGCGACCTGAAAGACCGCCGGGTGGAAATTACCGGCCCGGTCGACCGCAAAATGGTCATCAACGCGCTCAACTCGGGCGCCTCCTGCTACATGGCCGATTTCGAGGATTCTCATGCCCCCACCTGGGAAGCCACCATCCAGGGGCAGATCAACCTGAAGGACGCGGTCGAGGGGACCATCGCGTTCGAGAGCCCGGAAGGCAAATCCTACCGCCTGGGCGAGCGCACCGCCACTCTCATCGTGCGCCCCCGCGGCTGGCACCTGGTGGAGAAGCACGTCAGCGTCGACGGCCACCCGATATCCGGCAGCCTCTTCGATTTCGGTCTTTTCTTGTTTCACAACGCCCGCCGGCAGCTCGCCAAGGGCACCGGCCCTTATTTCTATCTGCCTAAAATGGAAAGCCACCTGGAAGCGCGGTTGTGGAACGATGTCTTCATCCATGCCCAGGAGCAGCTCGATATCCCGCAGGGCACCATCAAGGCCACCGTTTTGATCGAAACCATCCTGGCGGCCTTCGAAATGGACGAGATCCTGTACGAACTGCGGGAGCACGCCGCCGGCCTGAATTGCGGCCGCTGGGACTACATCTTCAGTTTTATCAAACGCTTCCGGAATGTGTCCGACTACATCTTCCCGGATCGGGCCCAGATCACCATGACGCGCCACTGTATGCACGCCTACTCTCTGCTGGCCATCAAGACCTGCCACCGCCGCGGGGCGCACGCCATGGGCGGGATGGCCGCCCAGATCCCGATCAAGAACGATCCGGAGCAAAACCGGGCCGCCCTGCAACGGGTGCGCGACGACAAGACCCGTGAGGCCGCCGACGGCCACGACGGCACCTGGGTGGCCCATCCCGGCCTGGTGTCCATCGCCAGCGAAGAGTTCGACAAGGCCATGCCGGCGCCGAATCAGATCGATAAACTGCGCGAGGATGTGCGTGTAACGGCCGCCGACCTGCTGCGGCTGCCCTCCGGAACGATTACCGCCGAAGGACTGCGCACCAACGTGAGCGTCGGTATCCAGTATATGGCCAACTGGCTCGGCGGCTTGGGGTGCGTGCCCCTTTACAACCTGATGGAGGATGCCGCCACGGCCGAAATATCCCGCACCCAGGTGTGGCAGTGGGCCCATCACCCGCGCGGTCTGTTGAGCGACGGCTGCCAGGTCGATTCCGACATGGTGCGCGGCGTCATAAAAGAGGAAATGGCGAAGATCCGCACCGAGGTTGGCGAAAAACAGTTTGAAACGATTCCCTACGAGCAGGCGGCCCGCCTCTTCGAGGAAATCGTCACCGCTGAGGAGCTGGAAGAATTTTTGACCTTGCGGGCCTACGAGTATCTCGATTGACCGCTGGGATGCCGAGGGTCGCCGCCGGTGTCAAGCACCGGTGGCGGGCGGCAATTCACGCGCCATGCGCTATCCGCCATGAGCGTCTTAACAACTGAGGGGGAGGAGCCAAAATGAAGACTGTCGAAGAAGCCGCGGCCGAAATATGCGATCGGCTCTGCTGCCACGAGGTGCTGCCCGACGAGGTCACCGAACTCACCGAGAGCTGGGAAAAAGACCCCCGCTGGAAGGGCGTCATCCGGCCCTATTCGGCGGAGGACGTGCTGAGATTGCGCGGGACCCTGCACGTCAGTCATACCTTTGCCGAGGTCGGCGCCAAGAGGCTCTGGCAACTCTTGAACACGGAGGAGTACGTTCCGGCCTTGGGGGCGCTGACCGGCAACCAGGCCGTGCAGCAGGTGGAGGCCGGCTTGAAGGCCATCTACCTGAGCGGCTGGCAGGTGGCGGCCGACGCCAACCTGGCCGGAGAAATGTATCCCGACCAGAGCCTCTACCCGTCCAACAGCGTGCCGGCCGTTGTCCAGCGGATCAACAACGCCCTGCGCCGGGCCGATCAGATCCAGGTGCTCGACTGCCGCAAAAAAGGGCCTTACTGGTATGCGCCGATCGTGGCCGATGCGGAAGCCGGATTCGGCGGACCCCTGAACGCCTTCGAACTGATGAAGATGATGATCGCGGCCGGCGCGGCCGGCGTCCATTTCGAGGATCAACTGGCCTCGGCCAAAAAATGCGGCCACCTGGGCGGCAAGGTCCTGGTCCCGACGCAGGAGTTTATCACCAAGCTGATCGCCGCGCGCCTGGCGGCCGACATCTGCGGCGTGCCGACGGTGGTGATCGCCCGCACCGATGCCGATGCCGCCCGTCTGGTCACCAGCAACATCGACAAGCGCGACCAACCCTTCATTTTGCCCCGCCCGCGCTCGTCGGAAGGGTTTTACTACGTCGAAAACGGCGTTGAATCCGCCATCGCGCGCGGCCGGGCCTATGCCCCGTACGCCGACATGGTCTGGTGCGAGACCTCCAAGCCCGACCTCGAGCAGGCGCGTCAATTCGCCGAGGGCATCCACGCCGAGCATCCGGGCAAGCTCCTGGCGTACAACTGCTCGCCGTCGTTCAACTGGAAAGCCAATCTGGATGAAGCGACCATCGCCACGTTCCAGCGCGAGCTGGCGGCCATGGGCTACAAGTTTCAGTTCGTCACCCTGGCCGGCTTCCACGCCCTCAACATGGGCATGTTCGATCTGGCGCTCGGTTACCGCAAGCACGGGATGCTCGCCTACTCCCGCTTCCAGCAGGAGGAGTTCAAACACGGCACCGAGGACGGCTACATGGCAACCACCCATCAGAAATTCGTGGGAACCGGCTATTTCGATCGGGTGATGAATGCGGTCAGCGAGGGAACGACCTCGGTCGGCGCCCTTTCCGGATCCACCGAGGAACAGCAGTTCTGAAGCGCGGCGCGAGCGCGATTTTCACCTGTTCTTCCCGGAACCGGTACATGTCGCCAGATCTTTCCGGGGTTAACATAAAATGGATCGAAGCCTGTGATCGCAGCTGCGGGCGGGCATGGATCTGGAATTCCGGTGGGCCTATATCAGGTAAGTCTTCAGCTTTGACAGGTCTGTTTCGGCCGGGTCATTGAGGATGGCGCCGACTTGAATCTCTCCGTCCACTTCCACCATGCGGCGGGCATCGCATTGAAAATCGAGCTGTTCACCGGTTTGAGGCAGCCGGAAGGAAAGATTGAAGCGATCCAGTTCACGTAAAAACGCCTCTTTGATTTTCGAGCCCTTCGGGTAGGTGACAAAGACGCCGCCCATGGCGATATCGGTGATGACACAGGGAAATGTGTCCCGGTGGCCGTCGATTTCCATGGTCGTGTTCGCCGGAAGGGTAATTTTACTTCTCTGGTGGCCGCGGCGGTCGGAGCCGGTTTCGTGCGGCAGCAGGTAACGCTGGGCTTCGAGGTAGTCGAGAATGATCTTGTCCAGTAGTGAAGCGACCGTGCGCCTTTCCTTCTTGGCCGCCCGCTTTAACGCTTCACGGACGAGGATGCTCATTCGAATGCTGTAAACGATGTCTTTTTTCATGATATTATTGTATAAATATTGTATTACAATGTCAACGGAAATTTAAGGGTTGCCACACATAGTCCACTGTAGGAAAAAATTCACCCCTTGCCCCCTATGCGATCGCCCATTTGGTTGCGGAAAGGAGATCATTCATGTCGACAACTGACTTCAAGGCCATGGTCGTCGAAGAAAAAGACAAGCACACCTTCACCCGCCGCATTGCCCGTAAGTCCATCGACGATCTGCCCGACGGCGACGTCCTGATCAAAGTCAACTACTCCTCCCTCAACTACAAGGATGCCCTTTCGGCCACCGGCAACCGGGGCGTGACCCGGCAATTCCCTCATACCCCCGGCATCGATGCCGCCGGCAGCGTGGCGCACAGCGGCGCGTCGCACTTCACTCCCGGACAGGACGTCATCGTGACCGGCTATGATCTCGGCATGAACACCTCCGGCGGTTTTTCCGAATACATCCGCGTCCCGGCCGACTGGGTCGTCCCATGCCCGAAGGGCCTCTCGCCGATGGAGAGCATGATCTACGGGACCGCCGGATTCACGGCCGCCCTGTCGATCGTCAAGCTCATCGATCATGGCCTCGAAACCCATCAGGGGGACGTGCTTGTCACCGGCGCCACCGGCGGGGTCGGCAGCCTGGCGGTTTCCATCCTGGCCGGGATCGGTTTTCGCGTCGTGGCGGTCAGCGGCAAAACCGACCGCACGTCGTTTCTCCAGGACCTGGGGGCCGCCGAGGTCATCAGCCGCGAGGAGGCGACCGACACCTCCGGCCGTCCCCTGGTCAAGGGCCGGTGGGCGGGGGTGGTCGACACGGTCGGCGGGGACATCCTGGCCACCGCCCTCAAGGCGACCCGATACGGCGGGTCCGTTTCCTGCTGCGGGCTGGTGGCATCCCCCGAGCTGAAAACGACGGTATTTCCGTTTATCCTGCGCAATGTCAACCTGCTGGGAATCGATTCGGTGGCCTGCCCGATGGACCTGCGTCGGGAGATCTGGCAAAAGCTTGCAACCGATTGGAAACCCGGGCGGCTCGGCGAGCTGTGCCAAACCGTATCTCTCGAAGAGGTGGACCCGCTGATCGAAACGATCCTCAAAGGCCGGGTGAGCGGACGGGTGGTGATCGACCTGAACCGTTGAGAAACACTCGAGATCTGGATTTGCTGATGGAAAACAAACCTGAAAACACGTCGACTGCGGAAGCAGAAAAGGTGGTTTTCGAGGACCACCCGCCGGAAAAAGATGCCCCCTCAGCGACCGGCGGCGCGGCCGGAGCTGACACGGCCGATAAAAAAGACCAAACCACCGCGTCGATGACCGCCGACCCACAACCGCCGCGCGCAACCGCC
>JBAPWQ010000057.1:0-4581 GCA_049283795.1 Desulfobacterales bacterium
GGTCAGGGCCGATTGAAATCCGCGCGGAGAGTCTGTCTGTTAAAGGGTGCCCAAAGGTTTATGATAGAGGTGTTTTTTCAAGGTTGCCGGCCGCGCTCCTTCGCCGACGGCCATTCGTCTACCGGGATCCCTCCGCCTGCGGCCCGACCGCCAGGACCGGGCAGGACGCCCGCCGGATCACGCGGTCGGTGGTCGAGCCCAGCAGGAAGGTTTCAACCAGCCCGCGGCCGCGAATACCCAGGATGATCATTTCGACGCTTTGCGAGTCGGCGTACGTCACCAACTCCTCATAAGGCTTGCCGGGCAGGCAGACGGTTTTGACGACGCACCAGTTGCGGGCCTCTACGGGCACCAGCGCTTCGAGCCTTCCGGTCAACAGAACGTTCAGGTCGGTCTGCACTTCGGCGGTCATGAGATCGGGCACGAGCGCATCGGCATATGCAAAAGGTTCCACCACATGCACCAGGTGGATTTCCGACTGAAAGTCCTGGGCCAGGCTGAGTCCGTAGGAGAGCGCATTGGCCGAATCCGGTGAAAAATCGGAACCGACGAGAATTTTTTTCAGCGTGTAGCTGGCGACGGTTTTAGGCGTGATTTTTCGGAATGCGACATCTTCATCCGGATTCTCAGGCGCCGTCAGAACGAGATACGGGGTGCGGATAGTCCGCAGCAACTGTTCGGCGACCGAGCCGAGCAGCAGCCGTTTCAACCCCGAACGGCCATGGCTGGCCGAAATGACCAGGTCGGCCCGGATGGCGCCCGCCAGAGCGGATACAGCGGGGGCGATGGCCCCCATTTCCACATGGGGCTCCCAGTTCAACCCGAGCGGTTGCATGAGATTTTCCATCTGCTGCAAGGCATCTTCCCGGAGGGTCTGGACGTAATCCGGGGGGTAGGTGAAAGCCTCGCCATGCACCGATACGATCGGCAGGTCTATCACATGACACAGGTGGACTTTGGCCTCGAACACCCGGGCCAGGGCCGCGCCGTAAAACACGGACATGTTGGAGAAATCGGAGAGATCCGTTGTGCACAAAACGTTTTTAAAGACTTTTTTCATGCCGGCCTCCTTTGTTTTTTTGTTCAGAAAACCAAGATGCCTGCCTTCGGCCGTGAGGTTGTAATTGACTCGAGCCGTCGAGTGGGGTAAGAGGGCGAATCGAAAAAAGTGAGGTTTCGACGCCATCAACCCGGGAGGAGAGATTATGAAATCAGGTGCAACCGGTCAAAAACTGGCCGATGTCATCAACAAAGCCATCGCGGATTGCGAAGTCACCAGTTCCGAATACGATGAAATCCTGGCCGTGGCCGACGCCGACTCAAAAGTTGATCCCATGGAGCAGAAATTGCTGGCGCAATTTCAGGCCATGATTGCCAACGGTACCATTAAAAGAGTACCAGGTTGAGCGGCATACCGCTCTAATTTTCAATCGACCTGGGATTTCAACATTTCTGCGAAAGTGATTTTACGGAAATCGCGGGGAACGGCGAACTCTGACTCCGGGATGTCCGTTTTTTCCAGTTTGACGACATCGGTCAGCGGTTCCGGGCTGCCTTCGGAGTACGCGATGCTCTTGACTTCGACACCGCGTTCCATCAGTCGCTGGTATTCGGGCGAGTTTTCGGGGGTAAATTCCGTTCCCAAGGTCGTTGCGCAGGTGCTGAATTTTCGCAGCAGTGGTTTCAACGGGTTGAACTCACTCGTCAAATCGCCGTCGGTGGCCAACCAGATTTCTTCGTAAAGCTCGCCATCCACCTGTATGGCGTACTTGACAGTTTTCTGCCCCGCAACCATTCCGCCGTCACCGGCTTCGGACACACTCACCGTGTGGCGAGCTGCTTCCCCTTTGTCCTTTTTCAGCATTTGTTCCAGCGTCTGACGCTGCTCGGCCGGCAGATTTTTCATGGTTTGTTCGACCAGGGCAGCCGTCGCGCCGCAATAGTCCTCCACTGTGCCAGCGGCATAGGTTTTCTCGTTGCCGTCAAAAAAATATAAGGTGTTGGCGGGACCGTCCAGAATCCAGGAGATGCCGTCTGCGGAACTCTTCAAACGCCCTTTCGAAATCAGGGTGTGGTCGCCTTCCCTTTCCAGCATGACCCAGCCGGCCTCGACGGTGGCCGACAGCAGCATAATGACGCCGGCCGCGACATACGGCAGATACTTTCGGTTCATCACACCATCCTTGCGCGATAATCCGCGTTTCCTGTTCGAGGTTCAAGGGTCGAGTTTCAATTGTTGACTGCTGCCGGGTGTCAGGCGAAATTGCCGGCGGTAGCCCGCGGTGCGGTTCTCGATCTCAACGCGCACGATTCCCTCGGGATCGTAGTCGTAGGTTTCGACGACATCCTGGGAAGACAGTTCGGGGCAGAGCGTGACCGGAATGCCGCTCAAGTTCTTTTGGTCGGCCAAACCGGGGTCGTAGGGGAAATAGACGTCGCGCCAGACGGTGATATCGCCCTCGGGCTCTCCGGTGCCACCCAGCGCACTGCATTCCAGGTAGCGCAGACGACCGATGTTGTGAAGCGGCCGGTACCGCCGGACGACGGTCAACCGGCCGGTTTCCGGATCGACCGGGCGCTTTTTGGAAAAAACGGGATCGAAGATTTTGTCTCGCTCCCGTTCGCGCCAGATGCCGAAATAGCGGGAAACCGACTCGCGCACGCTCAGGTGGTCTTTCGGGTCGGCCATGATCGCGAGGCCGATCGCCGGCGCGGCATGCGGGAAAGGTGAATTCTTGACCTTGGGGCCGAAGAGTTCCCGCAGGCAGCGCGCCACCGGCGGAAAGGCGACAGAGCCGCCCACGGTGTAGACGGCGGCCAGGCCGGGGCCTTCCAGGGAGCCGATCTCGCTTTGAGCCAGCTTGGTCAACAGTAACTGAACCGATGAGAGACTGCGCCGGATGAGCGGTTCGCAGCGCTCGTATACCTGCCGGGTCTCGAGCACCACCGGATCCGCATCGGTCAAAACGGTTCCGGCATCCACGACCATCTTGCGGGTGTTGGGTTTCAAGCCTTCCTTACGCTCGCGGCATTCCTCGAGCAGGCGTACCGTTTGACTTGCCGTCAGGTCGCCGGCAGCGACCCCGGCGGCCTCCAGGACCATATCGAGGATGATCTGGTCGAAATCTTCTCCGCCGAGCCGGGCAATGCCTTCGTAGGCGATGACATCGTGGCCCTTTCCGGCAATGCCGATGACCGCGGCATCGAAGGTCCCGCCGCCTAGATCGTAGATCACCACGTAGCGTTTGGGGCTTTTCGGGGCCAGTTTCTTGAGGTAGCGGTGCATAAACTCGACGGCGGCGGCCGAGGGCTCGTTCATGGCGCCCAGTACGTTGAACCCCGCCTGGCGAAAGGCCTCCAAGGTGACGAAGCGCTGGTTGCTGTTGGCATTGGCCGGAACCGCGACCATCACATCGAGCGGGGCCTTGCGGCCGACACTCAGATTGCCCTGTTTGATGGCCATCCGCCGCACATGTTTCAGAAAAAGGGTGAGCAGTTCCAGCATCGGCAGCGACACGCCCTGGCCCAGGTCCACCGGGTCCTCGGGGCGCAGGCGTCCCGCGTGGCGTTTGAGCGAGCGCAGGACCGTGATGCCCGGCCGGTTGAGCAGACTCGCCGCTTCCCAGCCGAAGCGCAACCGGCCGCCTTCGACGGCGACGAGGGAGGGGATGTACTCCTTGAAATCGCCCCTCCAGGAAAAGCTGCAGACCGGATAATTGCCTTCGTCGCGCGCGGCGACCACCGTGCGGGTTGTTCCGAAATCAATTCCAAAGCGTACGGAAGGGGAAGTCATCTTTAAAGCCTTATGAACCCGAAAATCGATCCGGCAGTGATTTATACCGATGATGAAAAGAAACTATAGCGTGTTTTCTCTATAGGTGGCAACGAATATGTCATAGTCAAGAGCATCGATTTCAGCGCCACCGGCAGGAAGGGCCGCCTTCGTCACGGTGGCGTCTCAGGGGCCTGGGGTAGCGGCCGGTTGCCATAATCAACTTTTGATATATGATAATCGGAAAAGCAAACCGAACCTGTTGAAAAGGAGGGACTTATCTTGACAACTCACGAACTCGCCGGGAAACCGGCCCCGCCGTCGCTGCTGGTAAACGTCCCGCGGCTGGTCAGCGCCTATTACACCCATCGTCCGGATGCCGGCGACCCGGCCCAGCAGGTCGCCTTCGGCACATCGGGCCACCGGGGGTCGTCACTGAAGAACAGTTTCAACGAGGGCCACGTGCTCGCCACGACCCAGGCGATCTGCGACCGCCGCCGGGCCGACCGCATCACCGGACCTCTTTTTCTCGGCATGGACACCCACGCCCTGTCGGAGGCGAGCTTCGCCTCGACCCTGGAGGTGCTGGCCGCCAACGGGGTCGAGACCCGTATTCAAAAAGACCTCGGGTACACGCCCACCCCGGTCGTCTCGCACGCGATTTTGACCTGGAACCGCCGGCACGGCGGCGTCAGCGCCGACGGGATCGTGATCACCCCCTCGCACAATCCGCCCGAAGACGGCGGGTTCAAGTACAATCCGCCCCACGGCGGCCCGGCGGATACGGTCGTCACCAACTGGATCCAGAA
>JBAPWQ010000058.1:0-2424 GCA_049283795.1 Desulfobacterales bacterium
TCAGCGGGTATGTGCCGTTCTGCGGAACCTTAAGATCAAGGGCAAATACGATTTTTACAAGGTACCTCCCTGATACCGCATCTGGGTGTAAAAGAAGGATTTTTCGCATACAACGGCGGATTTGGTATTGGTATCCTGGTTTTCCTTTCATCAACAATTACCACAAGAACCATTCAGCTGAAAGGAGGTGCTGTTTAAATTTGAAGTCTATAGAGACAAAAATGTGGTTCAGGTCGGTAGTAGTTGTATTGAGAGTGTTTACATCATCAAAAGAGGAGGAAAAGTCATGGTAAAAAAAATAAAAAAGACAGAAAATGACCAACAAAAAATGCCTTCAAAAATCTTCGCCATAGTATCCCCTCGTTCTATAGGTGGTGTCTCGATGTTCGAAACCATGGGAACTATCAATGCCAACACAGTAGCCAACTACCAGTCGGAGCAGGGAATCATACATGAAGCCACAAATCGACTTCGGAAGGCCGGCTTCGAGATTTATCAGGTTACTGGGTTCACCATCAGCATCGGGGGCTCTCAGGAGACATACGAGAAGGCTTTTGCCTCAAAGTTAACCATCGAACAGCGCAAAGTGATCAAACCAGGAGCGGTAGAAGATATAGCGGAATTCATCGAGTGTCCCGACACACCGGTGCCCGGATTGATTTCGACTATGGGAACGCCATTCGAGGATGTCATAGAGGGAGTGGCGATCGAAGAACCGCGTTACCTCATGAGTGCTTCTATGTATCCTCCGACAGTTCCCTACTGGCATCTGGATGTTCCAGCTGATGTTTCCTTAGGGATCAATGCCGATAAAGTTCATCGTTCGGGGATCACGGGTCGAGGAATTAAAGTGGCCATGGTGGATACCGGTCAATACGCGCATCCTTTTTTTTCCGCTCGTGGTTACCGTGTTGCTCCGGTTGTGCTGGCTCCTCCTGCTGCAAACCCCAACCACGACGAGGTAGGACATGGTACGGGAGAGTCGGCGAATATCTTCGCTGTAGCTCCCGACGTGGAACTGTTGCCGGTGAAGCTACATTTAACTGCAAGTGGTGCAATTACTAATGGATTGACCGGTTTTAACGAAGCAGTGGCCCTAAATCCGCATATTGTTACTTGTTCCTGGGGGAGTAGTCAACAAACCGGTCCTCTCAGCGCTGCAAACCAAGCGCTGACGGCAGCTGTCGCAGCAGCCTGGGCTTCGGGAATTGTTGTTGTTTTTTCCGCAGGAAACTGCAGTTGGGGATTTCCTTCTCAGCATCCTGATTGTATCGCGGCTGGCGGAGTTTTTATGGATGCCGATGGGACGCTCCAAGCATCCGACTATTCTAGCGGCTTCATGAGTAACATCTACCCTGGACGACGAGTGCCTGACGCCTGCGGCCTCGTCGGAATGAAACCCAAAGCGATATACATAATGCTGCCCTTGGAACCAGGTTGCATGATCGACGAAGGAAATCATGGAGGGACTCATCCCAATGGAGACCAGACAGCAAAAGACGATGGCTGGGCTGCCTTCAGCGGTACCTCGGCAGCAGCACCACAGCTTGCAGGTTTAGCAGCTCTCATGAAGGAAGCCTGCGGTAAGCTCACGCCATCTGAAGTGCGTGATATCATGAGAAAGACGGCCCGTGATGTTACAACCGGAAACTGCTGCACTGGAACAGGTGGTCACGCGGCTGCTCCTGGACCTGATTTGGCCACAGGGGATGGTTTGGTAGATGGGCAAAAAGCCGTGCTTGTTTCCAAAGTAAGGTGTCTAAGCATTCAACCAGGTGTTCGCGGTCCGATTAGAGGGATCGAACCTCGACAACCAGAGCCAATCCGCGGAATTGAGCCTCGGGAACCTGGGCCAATACAGCCTAGCCCGGTGAGACCACAACCACAACCGTCGCCGATTAGGCCATTGCAACCCGCCAGTGGGCTTGAACCAAATATCGAAAGGCTATCGCTTGAGGCGCAAGCAAGTTTAGGGGTACCCCTTTCGAAAGAGGACATCAACACCCTCGAAGACATGGTCATTAAGTCTGAAATTAAGATTGATTAAAGCATAATTCCATAAGGACCCTGCCGCCAATGTCTTTATAAGCGGCAGGGTTATTTTACACATAGTATAAAGTTTTTACACTTTAGGGAGAACTATATCATGAAGAAAGTGCTTCTCCTTAGCATGCCGTTTGGAGCTCTTGAACGTCAGGCTCTTGGATTGAGTAATTTCAAAGCACGGCTTGATGCTGAGGGCATATCTTGCGATGTGAGATATCTTACTTTTAGCTTTGCAAATCTTATTGGCGCGGAAGAATACTGCTGGGTCTCGTTAGAACTTCCACACACGGCCTTCGCAGGCGAGTGGGTCTTCACTCGATGCCTTTATGGTGCAAACACGCGTTCTCAAGCCCTATATATACGTTCGGTGCTCAGGAA
>JBAPWQ010000059.1:0-3468 GCA_049283795.1 Desulfobacterales bacterium
ATCCACCGCAGCCGGATCAGGGCCGTCCCGTTGTCAAGGCGGGCCTGCGGCTCCGCCAGTTCGATCCCGTAGCCGCCGGTCGGCCGTTGCCCCATCCGGATGAGGACGACATTGGCGGCCTCGAAGTCGACCGCCGGTGCCTGGGGCGATTGGCCGATCGTCTGCCTCTTAGCCTCGGATATGATCCGCTCCAATTGCCCTGAATCGGAAACGAGGACCACGGCCGGGTCCGGCCGACTCCCGCCACAGAGGTTTTCCTGAAACAGAATCCGCACCGGCAGGTGCTCGACGTCGGTGCCGCCGGCCTGCGCGGTGCGCTCCACCGCGCAGAGGCTGCAACACAACAACAGCACCACCTTCACCGGCAGATTCAGCATCGATACTTCCTCGATTTCCGAATTCGGGGCCTGCCCCGGTGGACACGTCCAGGTCCGGCGGTCTACCGCGACTGCGCGCTGAAAACGATATTGAACCCCGCCCCCAGTTTGAGCCCGCTGAGGTTCTGGTTGACCTGCAGCGAGACCGGCTGGGCCAGCGAAAGGTAAGCTTCTCCGCCGTCGCCGATCAGGTTGTCATTGTCAAGGTCCGTGCCGGCCGACAAGACGTAGCGCCCGGCGGCGACGCCCGCGAAGTTGAAGCGGTAAACGCCGTTCTCGGAAAAGACGGTTTCACTGTAAACCGTTTCAAAAGTGTCGGGGTCCCGGAGCTGCACGTACAGGGTGCCGTCGGCGATATCGGTCACACTAGCGACCGACATGACGACGGGAACCTCGATGGCGTTGCTCGCCGAAAAGGAGATCGTCGCCGTGTACTCTCCCGGAGCGAGGCCGGTTCGATCGGCCGTGACATGGTATCGGGCCGGCACCCCGTCCGCAGCCGGCGCGACTTCCTCGATCGCGAGCCAGGACACATCGACGTAGGGACCGGCCATGGCGCCCGTCCCTGATTTGCCGATCGTCAGCTCGGCGTTGGAGAGCGTCGAGCCGAGATAGATGCTGGCCGGACTCGCCGTCAGGATCGTCGGCAAGACGGTTGGGTCGGCCAACTTCATGATGACCGGAACCTGGATGGTGTTGCTGTCGGAGGCGATCGTGATTATGGCCCGGTACTCTCCCGGCGCCAGACCGGTTCGATTGGCCTGGACCCGGTATGTCGTCGGCAAGGCCCCGCTCGCGCCGGCGCCGGGGACGACTTCCGTGACAACGAGCCAGGCGGCGTTGTCGGTGACGGAGCGAACGGTAATCACCTCCGATCCGGTTTTAGAGACCGTCAGGTCGGCGGCGGCCAGCGTGGTGCCGAAATCAAGGTTTTGCGGATTGACGTTAAGTGTCGTCACCGCCGTCCGTAAGGCCACCTGCAGGCTGACCGGCACCGCCACCGTGTTGTTGTCGGATGCGCAGGTGATCACGGCGGTATATGTTCCCGGCGCCAGGCCGGTGCGGTCGACCAGAATGGTGTAGCGCGCCGGCACCTCGCCCGGAAGGGCGGCCGGGTTCTCAACGATGTCGATCCAGGCCGCATTGGCCGTGACGGACAGCAGGGTCAGCGGACCGGCTCCCGTTTTACCGATCGTCAGGCTGTCCGTGTTCAATTCCGTGCCGAATGCCAGGCTTTGCGGGCTCACCGTCAAAACGCCGGGAGGCGCGGCCGAAACGGCCTTCTGGGCGTCGATCAGGCCGTGGCCGTAGCGGTCGTCGCGGCCCGCGGCGCCCTTTTCCCTGGTAAGGCTGCCGGCGGCCAGCAGCCGGTCCAGGTCGTCCGGAGTCAGGTTGGGGTTGACCGCCTTCATCAAGGCGATGACGCCCGATACGTGCGCCGCCGCCATGGATGTCCCTTCCAGGTAGCTGTAGCTATATAGCGGGCCGCCCCCATCCACCTCGGCGGCCGTGCTCAGAACGCCGTCCCCATAACCGTCGCTGTTCAAATCGGCCGCCAGGTCGCCGCCCGGTGCGGCCAGGTCCACATAGAATCCGAAATTCGAGTAACGGGCCGGCTGTTCGTTGATATCCACGCCGCTCACGGCCAGGACACCGTCATAGGCGGCCGGATAAACGGGTTGGCTGGAGGCGTTGTTGCCGGCCGCGGCCACGACGGCGATTCCTTCCGCCTGCACCTCGTCGTAGAGATCCTGTTCCGAACCGGAATAATCATTCCCGGACAGGCTCAAGTTGATGACAGCGGCCATTTGAGCCGGCACTGTCCTGGAATCGTTGGGAAGCCCCGCCGCGTAGCGCACCGCCTGCATGATATCGTAATTGGAGCCGCTGCCGCCCTTGCCGAGCGCCCTGACCGGCATGATGCGCGTGTTCCAGCCGACCCCGGCCACGCCGACGCCGTTATTGGTCTGCGCCGCGATGGTACCGGCCACGTGGCTGCCGTGGAAAATGCTGGTGCCGGGGTTCTGGGCCCCGGCGTCACTGGGGTCGGGATCGATGCCGTTGCCGTCCATCGCACTGTCGACATCTCGAACGAAGTCGTAGCCGGTCCTGGTCAAACGAGCCGTCAGATCGGGATGATCGAACAGGACACCCGTGTCGATGACGGCGACGATCACATTGGCAGAGCCCGTGGTCGTGTCCCAGGCCCGCGGCAGGTTGATCATGGAATAGTGCCACTGCCGGTTGAACAGGGTATCGGATGGCGAGCGCTGCTGCCGGCGAAGGTAATTGGGCTCGGCATAGGCCACATCGTCACGTTCCCGCAGCTCGGCAACGGCTGCAAGCGTTTCCAGTTTGCGCCGCAGGTCGGGATCGAGGGCCAGCGAAGGGGTGGTGCCGCGTACCGCGGACGAGCGTCCGGTCGCCTGCGCCTGCGGGCTCGCGCCGGTCACCCCGAACAGCATTGCCCGGTCCGGCTCGCCGGCTTTGGCCGTCAATCCGGCCGGCGCCATCCCGGACGAAACCATGCCGGCGCTGGCGGCCCGGCTGCCGGCCTCCTTGAATTTGACAATGACCTCACCGGGCACGAAATCGCCTCCGCCGTCAAAGGCTGCAGCCTGGGCTTCACCCGCGGCGTCGCTGAGGTTCAGGGTGTAGTTCGAAGCGCCGCTCACGGACCGGACCTCGATAAAATACGTGCCGGCCGTGGCCACCGGTATGCGCTCCCCCCCCCCGGCCGCGCTCGTCGACGAGGCAACGGGCTGATCGAAATTCTGGTCGGCGTAAAGAAACAAATCGATGTTGGCCGCCGCCTCGGCCGCATTCAGTGCGACCGTCTGGCCCGCGGTCAGGTCGGCCACAAAAAAATCACTGACGTCGCCCGTTGCAATCGAACGACCGGGAGAGCCCTGGCCCGGCTGGTTCACATACCCTCCGAGGGTGACCAGTCTGGACACCCGCTGAACCAGAACATCGGCGTCCAGGCCGTTTTCCGGGTGCAGCGGATCGTCGTACAGGTCGTTTGAGGCGTAAGGCGCTTCCGGATCGTTGACATCGCTGTCGATGGCGGTGTTGGCGGCAAAGGTGATTT
>JBAPWQ010000060.1:0-5619 GCA_049283795.1 Desulfobacterales bacterium
CTCGGACAGCAAGGGGCCCAACTGTGGCAACAGATTGGCCTCCATTCCGCCATACAAACGGGGCATTTTTCTGAACATGAGCACACGTATTGACATTTTTCCCTCCGATGAATTCACCCGGGTCAAGCCTGATGGCAGCCGGCTATTGGCATATTAAAATTTTGGCGACTTAGGGCTCACTCAAAAATAACTTCACATTTCAAATGTCGATCCATCCCGTCCAACGGCGTTGCGAAAACTCGGAATATCCAGATATTCCTGCGTTTTCCCGCCTAGCCGGCCGGTCGCCTCAACACCTGAAATTGCGAACATATTTCTTCGTGAACCCTTATACCTCGGCTACATTATCTCATCAGACCCGGTTATGCCATAAGGTTTTTTAATGTCAGCAACACACCGGCTGCCACCGCTGATCCGATCACACCGGAAACGTTCGGGCCCATGGCGAACATCAACAGCATGTTTTCGGGATCTTCCTCCATACCCATTTTTTGACTGACGCGGGCAGCCATAGGCACTGCGGATACACCCGCAGAGCCGATCAGCGGGTTGATCTTGTTGCTTGAAAACTGGTTCATGAGCTTGGCCATCAAAATGCCGGATGCCGTTCCGATGCTGAAGGCAATGACCCCGAGAAGCAAGATTCCCAAGGTCTCCAAACTCAAGAAGGTATCTGCGGACAACCGCGAACCGACCCCCAACCCGAGAAAGATGGTAACGATATTGATCAGGGTGTTCTGGGTAGTTTTGGAAAGACGATCAACGACGCCGCATTCTCTCATCAGGTTTCCGAACATGAAAAAACCGATAAGTGGTGCGGCCGAGGGCAGTAAAAACATACACAACCCGAGGACGATAAGCGGAAAGACGATCTTTTCCACTTTGCCCACGTAGCGCAATTGGGTCATGCGGATCTTCCGCTCAGCGGAACTGGTCAATGCCCTCATGATGGGGGGCTGTATAATGGGAACCAGCGCCATATATGAATAGGCGGCCACGGCAATGGCACCGAGCAGATCGGGGGAGAGCTGGCTGGCCAGGAAGATGGCTGTGGGGCCGTCGGCACCACCGATAATGCCGATGGATGCCGCGTCTAAAACATCAAAGTTGATTCCGGGGACCAACTCGGTTAACACCAGTGCTCCGATGAGTGTGCTGAAGATGCCGAATTGCGCGGCTGCACCCAAAAGGGCGGTCTTGGGGTTGGCGATCATGGGGCCGAAATCGGTCATGGCGCCGATCCCCATGAAGACCAGCAGTGGAAAGACGCCCGTTTTGATGCCAATTTGATAGATGTAGTATATGATTCCTCCCGGTTCCGTAATGCCCGCCAGGGGTATATTCGCCAAGAGGCATCCAAAGCCCATGGGCATCAGGAGCAATGGTTCGAACCGTTTGCCGATAGCCAGAAACAACATCAACAGGCCGACCCCCACCATTAAGATTCTGCCGATGCCCTCGGTCCATTTGCCGGACACGGGGTAGAGGTATCCGTACAGACCCGTGGACTTGCCGAACTCGACCAGCATGGTCCCCATGGGCGCCAATTCGGTTCGGGCGGAAGTTTTCCCCGACGAGGGGGTGCCAGACAGCGCCACGGCGGAAAAAATGAGAACCGAAACAACGACCGCCAAACCGATGGCTAACTTTTTATTTCGAATCATTGGATCTCCTGGCCGAAGCAATCGTTGCGACCAGTTGTTCGGGTTTCACGACCTGGTTTTTTTCCACTTCGATGGACGCCACCTTACCGTCGCAGGGGGCCACGACAGGGGTTTCCATTTTCATGGCTTCAAGAATCATCAGCGTATCGCCCCGATGCACTTGTTCACCGACAGCGACAAAGATTTCGTAAACGATGCCCTGCAATTTGGCCTTGACGCTTACCGCATCGACCGGTTTGGTGGCTGTCGCAGGTTCTACGGTTTTCACTCCGCCGGTGGATGCTTCGACCGTGACCCGGTAGGCCTTGCCCTCCACGGTCACCGTGTAATCGGCGGGCCCGCTCATGACCGATGTTGACACGGGCACGACGGCTGCGGGGGCAGCCTCCCCGGTTTTAGCTGCCACCTTGCGAACATTGATGGGTTTATTGCCTTTTAAAAAGTCGAGCCCCTTGTTGCCCCCGGGGGTTTGTAGTGCACCCACGATGAAGATGTTTTCGTCGGTGACCGGCAGGCCTTCTTTTTCAAGGATCGCCTTGGCTTTGGGAATACCGGGCTCGAGGACGTCCAGCGGATCTCCTTTGAACACCGGTTTGCCGAGTTGTTCCTCGGCTATCCGGACGATTTCCGGATCCGGTGCCACGGGCGTGCGGCCGAAATAGCCGAGTACCATCTTCCCGTAGCCGTCGGTCATTTTTTTCCAGGGTCCTTGAGTTACATTTGCGTAGGCCTGCTGGAAATAAAACTGCGATACCGGAGTTACGGAAGTGCCGAAGCCACCCTTGGCCACGCATTCGGACATGGCTTCGATTACCTTGGGATAGAGGTCAAGCGTTCCGGTGTCCCGCATCATCATGGTGTTCGCCGTCAAGGCCCCCCCCGGCATGGGCGAGAGGATCACTTCAGAGGAAACTTTCTGCGCTTCAGGGGGAAAGAAGTAATCCTTGAGGCATTCCTGAAGGACCCGGTTAGCCTCCAAAATCTTCTTAACGTCAATATCCAACGAATAATCAGTATCTTTCAGCGCATGCCACAAGGACAAAATGTCCGGCTGGCATGTGCCGCCGGAAAGGGGAGAGCGGGCGAGGTCCACGCCGTCGCAACCGGCCTCGATGGCGGCTTTGTACTGGGTGATTCCCACGCCGGCGGTTTCATGGGTATGCGCCCAGATGATGGTATCCTTTCCCAGAAGCTCTCGAGCGGCCTTGATGGTCTCGTAAACCTTTTTGGGGTTACACGTCCCGGAGGCATCCTTGAAGCAGATGGAATCATAGGGTAGTCCGGAGTCTAATATTTTCCGAAGCGTCTTAATGTAAAACGGCGCATCGTGGGCGCCGCTGCAACCCAACGGCAGCTCCATCATGGAGACGACCACCTGGTGGTGCAACCCGGCATTTTTAATGCACTCTCCGGAGTAGATGAGGTTACGAACGTCGTTCAGCGCATCGAAATTTCGTATGTGCGTCATCCCGTGTTTTTTGAACATCTTTGCGTGAAGGTCGATCATATCTCTCGGCTGAGCCGAAAGAGCTACCACGTTGATGCCTCTGGCCAGGGTCTGAAGATTCACGTTCGGCCCCGCGGCTGCGCGGAAACGATCCATCATGTCAAAAGCCGATTCGCCGCAGTACATAAACAGTGCCTGAAAACGAGCGCCGCCGCCGGCCTCCATGTGTTCGATTCCGGCATGAACACCCGCTTCCACGGCAGGAATGAAATCATCGGTAAGTGCACGCGCACCAAAAACCGACTGGAACCCATCGCGCAGAGACGTATCCATAAATCGAATTTTCTTCATGATCACCCACTATCTCCTAAAAATTTAAGTATCTAAAATATATCGATATAAAAATCTATTAAGTCAAATCCGAGCACGGTGGGCCGCAATGGCCGCGCTGATGATGGCGATCAACTTTTCATCGTCTTTCGCAAAGGCGGATCTCTTCCTTTTATTCAGCTCCGCGGCTTCGATCTCGGCAATCTCCCTGGCACTTCCAGCAGCGAAAAACTTATAGGAAATTTTGATACACAGAATCAGCAGCAGAAGGAAGAAATATACAACCGCCATGCCGAGAAAAGCCAGTTTGAGTCCAGCTACAATCATTCCTCATCCCTTGCAGGCCTTCGGCCGCAACCAAAAAGCGTTAGAAAAAAAGGCGCTAATCTTTTTATCTGATTTTTCTGAATATATGGTGAGTTTAACCCAGATCCAACGATAACAAAAGCATCAAAACGTGTCACGATTTTATTCGAACCCCGGCTTCAGCATCCGCGTGATCTCCTCCGGAAAGGCCATGCAGAGGGTTTCGTTAAACAGGTTACGCAGGGCGCCGATGTCCGGCGTTCCCAGGGACTGGTTGAAAAAGGTCCGCGGGGAAAAGAGCAGGTGGAAGCGTGCGAAGCCGTCCGACGACCGGCCAGTGAAAAAATTCATGTTGAAACTGTAAATGCCCATCTCGTCATAGGATTTCATCAGGCGCGCCAGCCCGGCGGCGATGTCGGTCAGGTCCTGATCGGTCAATCCCAGCGTGCCGCTCACGCCCTCGACGACCGCCAAAACGTCGCCGGCTACCCCCATGGGCGCGTAGCTGAGCAGCCAGTCGGTGCGTCCGGTGCGGCCCAGATACCTTTCTCCCGCTTCGCGTTCATGGGCGACCAGATCGTCCCAGTAGTTGGACCCGTTACGCTCCGTGTAGGTCTTGGCCGCCGTCAGTTCCTCCCGCATGAGGTTGGGGGCCGAGGAGGTGCTGAAGACCTGCAGGTGCGTGTGAATCAGGGAACTGCCCGCGGGCGGCATGTAGTTCCAGTTAATCAGGTGGTAGACCGCTTCGGGGTGTCCCAAGGCCTCTAGGTGCCTGAAAAACGTCATGGCCAGCTGAAAAGCTTTCGCGATCCGCTGCGGCTCGATTTCGGTCATCGGGAAATAGTGCCGGGATCCCATCGTGGCGACGGCCCCCAGGCTGTCGTAGGGGGCGATATTGGGGAACAGCGCCATGTCTTCCGATGTCAGGCGCCCCTCGGCGAGAATCTCGGGCGGAAAACAGGGTGTGACCTGCATGACCCTTTCGGCGCAGAAAGGGCAGGTTTTCTCCGTGCCGGCCACCATTTTCTGAAAGTCGGGCTTTTCCCATTGCAGCTGCATGAAATGGCAGATCCTCGCGGTCCTGCCGGTCAGAGGGTCTTCACGGATTTCGCTGGGGATCGATTTGCGGGCCATTTCTTTGGCGGGGTTGAGCACAACCGTTTCTTTTCTGTGGGCCTTGAATTCCATGGGACCTCCCTTGCGGGTTACGGGTTACGGGTTGCGAGTTATGGTTGCCGTGTGCGCATAATGAGCATCAGCGTGTAAGAAAGCACGGGATACTTCTATGCGAACCACTCACGGCCTTGGCCGCCAGGACGTTATAAAACCGGGGTTCCGCGTACAGGGTTCAACGTTCAACGGTTAACCAGCCCAGAACCTTGAACCGCCCAACCGACTTTCTGTATCGTGCTATAGTTTCAGCACGAACTTCTGTTCCGTTATCTGCTGCCCCCACTGGTGCACCGCGTGCTGCCCGACGAGGCTGAATCCGATTTCTTCATAGAGCTTGCGGGCGCAGGTCAATAATAAATTTCGGAGTAAACCATCGAACCGGCGAAACGCTCGTCCACGATCCAGGTGGCATCCCTGATCATGTCCCCGCGGCCGCACAGGTAAAAGTCGCAGGGGCCGGGCTCCAGATGCGTGGCAAGGTAATCGGTGACTCGGCCGTGAAATGTTCCGGTTCCAGGCGGGCCCTTTTGCGACAGGCAGGCGACGTAGCGCCGGGCCCGGGAGCGAAGCAGCGCGGCGTAATAGCACTCGCCGGCTTGCCGCACGCCGTGCAGGACCGTAAAGCCTTCGACGCCGCTGCGGGCCATGGCGGCAAAGGGCGCGATGCCGGTGCCGGTGGCGACGAAAACAGCGGGCCGC
>JBAPWQ010000061.1:0-21008 GCA_049283795.1 Desulfobacterales bacterium
CTTTTGGCTGTTGGCCGGCATCAGCTGCCGGACAAGCTCGTCGCAGAAGCCCTGCGGGTCTCCGGGATAGCCACACGCCGCCGTCAGTCGCCCCAATTTGGTCCGGCCGTCTCCGGCGCCGATCAGCGCGCCAAAAGACTGTCCCACGAGCGTGGACACGCCGTAGTAATCCAAAAACGAAATCAACTCGTCTTCGAGCGCCGCCGCCGCCTGCAAAGACGCGCCTGAATGATCGTCTGTGACGGTATCGCTGGGATCCTCGCGAAACATACCGGCCTCTCCTTGTAATGATCTATCTCTCTTTCCACTCGGGTGTCCTCCGGTCCAGAAACGCCTTGACGCCTTCGGTCGCATCCTCGGAAGTACAGAGGCGCGCGAAGGCTTCATTCATGTAGTCGAAAGCCTGGGTGTACTCCATATCGGCCGAGGCGTAAAATGCTTTCTTGGCGATCTGCAGCGCCACCGGGCTCTTCTTCGCCAATCGCGCCGCCCACCTGCGGGTAGCGGCTTCCAGCTCGTCGGCCGGCACCACCTTGTTCACCAGGCCCATGTCCAGGGCTTCGCCAGCCTTCAGCAGTTCGCCGAAAAACAGCAGCTCGAGGGCCCTTTTGCGCCCCACCGACCGTGAGACCGGAATAACCGGACCGACGCAGTTCAGGCCGACATTGATGGCGGTCAGGCCGATGCGGGCGTTGTCCGCCGCAACCGCCAGGTCCGCGGCCGCCACCAGGCCGGCGCCGTTGGCGGCCGCCACGCCCTGAACCTGGGCGATCACCGGGGTTCGCATGCGGCTGATCGTCACCAGCGGCTTTTCCATGGTTTCGATCCAGGCCCGGTATTCCATGGCGGTTTTGCCGAAGAATTCTTTGATATCGATGCCGGCGCAAAACGCCTGACCGGCCCCCTTGATGATGATGACCCGCGCCCGATCTTCACGGTCGAGTTCCTCCAGGGCGGTGACGAGCCCCCGCGCCAATTCGGTGTTGAAGGTGTTGAGCTGCTCGGGCCGGTTGAGAGTGATGGCGGCAACATGATCCTCGCCGATGTCAACCAACAGATTTTCAGTGCTCATGTCCGCTCCTTTTCTTCTTTTTGTCTTCGCGGTCGCCCGGTGTCCTATGGTCCGGGATCGCTTGTATCGACCGTATCCAATGGCAGTTGAAAAGTAAATTTAAAAATCCACCCCTTCGAAACCCGGGGCCAATGCGTGCCTACCCGCTTATTGCCGCACGAGGATCCTTCGAGTGGTCGGGACGCGGTTTCCGCCGCCCGGGAATACCCATCGAAACATCGGCTTTAAATTTGCCAGTCGCCGGCAGTCCCTAATCCCTCGAGCACCTTGACCACTACCAGGGTCATGTCGTCCCGGGGCTTGCAGCCCCGCGTAAACTGATTGACGTCGTCGTAAACGGCGTCGAGGATCGCGGTTGCCGGCAGCTGAGCGTGCCCGCGGATGATATCACGAAAACGCTTCCGGCCATACATTTTCCCCTCCCGGTCGCAAGCCTCCCATATCCCGTCGGTGCCGAGGACGATGACCTGCCCCGCGGCGAGGCCGGTTTTCAAGTTCTGCTGGTAAACGATCTCCGCGTCGACTCCCAGGGCCAATCCGGCGCCCTTGAGTTCGACAAACTCCTGCCGCACGGAATCGTAGATCAGCGCCGGGTCGTGACCCGCCCTGACCCAGTTCAGCTGCCTATTGGCCGGTTCGATGCTCAGGTAAAACAAGGTCATGAACCGGCCGGTATCGAGCACGTCCCGGGCCAGATGGCGGTTCATTTCGGTGATGATTTGCGACGGGTCTCCGCACTGAGCGGCCCGCATGCGCAAAAATGCCCGTGCGGTCGTCATAAGAAGGGCGGCTTCGACGCCGTGGCCGGTCACGTCTCCCACCACAACGCCGAGGTGCCCATCCGGACAATCCCGACCCTGCAGGTAGTCGAAGTAGTCGCCGCCGATTTCATCACAGCTCAAAGCCCGGCCGGCAATGTCGAGTCCCCTTACTTGCGGATTCTGTTGCGGCAGAAGACTTTTCTGGACTTCGGCCGCGAGTTCGAGCGATTTTTTTCGCTCGGTCATATCGATCACAAAGTTCATGTTGCCGATGACCGTCCCGCGGCCGTCCCGGAGCTTGTTGCTGTGAACCAATACCGGAATTCGGCGGCCGTCCTTTGACAGCAGCGTTCCCTCGATCTCACGATTGTCTCCGGCAGCCAACTCCAGACGATTGAGTTTCAAATACTGCCTGAAATCTTCGGTGACATAGTCCAGGGGTGTCTTGCCGGTGATCTCCGATCGGCTGTAGCCGATCATTCTGCAGTAGGCGTCGTTCACATCAGTAATGACGAAATCCTTGTCCATCAGCAAAAAGCCTTCGGACGTGGTTTCGACAATGCGTCGATATCTTTCCTCGCGCCGCTGGAGTTGCCGTTCAGCCCTCAACCGTTGCAACTCGGCCGATGCCCGCGCGGCAAATATGCGCATGAGCACTTCGGCGCGCGGCTCTTTGGGCAGGGGCCGCGTGTCGAGAACGGCCAGATTGCCAAGGACCTTACCACCGGCAGCCATCAGCGGCGCGCCCATGTAACTGACCGCTCCCATGTTCTTCAAACTGGTATCGGGAAATATCTCGAGAATATTATCGGGGTGATGAATCAGCTCGGCGGTCTCGATGACGACTTGACAGGGTGTCCCGTCGATTTCCATCTCGAAATCGCGAATCATCTGCCCGTCGGACCAAAAGGCCAGAGCCCGCAGGCGCCGGGTTTCTTCGACAAACTCGGTGACCCAGGCGCTGTGGGTATTGAGGGCCTTGGCAAGGTTGACCACCAGGGCATCGAAAAACCGTTCGCCGGTTTCGGTAGCGGTCCCCTCCAGGATGATTCGCAGCGCGGCATTCTCATCGGGAAACCGCACGGGACGCTGTTCGGAAAATGCCATGGCCTGCTCCTCCGTGACAAAGGCGGAAATAACAACTGCTGTCAGAAAACGTCAGTTAGGGTCTTGAGCGTGGCCGCAATCAGGAAACCCGGTGGGCCTGGGACCTGCGCAGATGAACTACAGGCTTTAAGACAATGGTTTTGGCTGCTGGTATCGGTCGGCGGCGCATGATGTATACGGCCATCTCCCTCTATCCTTGCCAAAACCCTTATCTTAAAGCCTATATAAATGGAATGCGTGCTGCGAATGCGTCTGGCGAAAGGACACTTGAACTCGAGAGGGATTCACCTGCCGCGAAGATCTTACAAGTTGACCATGCGCATCATCTCTTCCGGGTAGCGCAGTCCGCTGGCCGCCCCCGGCGGCATCACGGCGGCCATGTCGGCCAAATCGCTTTGGCTGAGTTCCAGTTCGACGGCGGCAACATTCAGCTCCAGGTGACTGCGCCGTGTCGTTCCCGGAATCGGGGCGATATCCCGGCCCTGGGCCAACACCCATGCCAGGGCCAGCTGACCGGCGGTGACCCCTTTGGCGGCCGCCATCTTTTCCACCCGTTCGAACAGCTCCAGGTTTTTCGCGAAGTTCTCCCCTTGAAACCGCGGCGAATGCCGGCGATAGTCATCGGAGGCCAGGTCTTCGAAGCGCTTGATCCTGCCCGTCAAAAATCCGCGCCCCAGCGGGCTGTAAGGCACCAGTCCGATGCCCAGTTCCCGCAGTGTCGGCAGGATTTCGGCTTCGGGGTCCCGGCTCCACAGGGAATACTCCGTCTGCACGGCACTGATCGGATGGATCCTGTGCGCCCGGCGGATGGTTTGCGGGCCGGCTTCCGACAGCCCGAGAAAGCGCACCTTGCCCGCCGTCACCAGTTCCGCCATCGCCCCCACCGTCTCCTCGATCGGCACCTCAGGATCCACGCGATGTTGATAGTACAAGTCGATGTGGTCCACGCCCAGGCGGCCCAGCGAGGCATCGCAGGCCGACTTCACATAATCCGGCCGGCCGTTGACCCCGCGGAAGGACGCGTCGCCGGTGCGCACGATCCCGAACTTGGTCGCCAGGATGACTGCTCCCCGCCGATCGCGAACGGCTCTTCCGACCAGCTTTTCATTCTTGAAGGGGCCGTACATGTCGGCGGTGTCGAGCAGGCTGACCCCTGCGTCGAGCGCCTGATGAATGGTGGCGACGGACTCTTTTTCATCGGCGGTTCCATAAAACTCCGACATCCCCATGCAGCCGAGGCCGATGGCGGATACGACCAAGCCCTGTTTTCCCAACTGGCGCTGTTCCATTTTTTTGCCTCCTGGCCTCCTTTTCGTTGTGAACGACTGGTGCATCCGATTTTATTTCAGGATTTGCGTGAACAGCATTCTTACCATCGGGATGCGTTTTAACCGGTTGAAATAATTAGGCCCACCCGGACTCTTCCTGTAATTTTCAAGTTTGAGTTTAATCACGCCGGCCAGGTCATGATACCCCTTTTCCTCCAGGGGTCGGATGAGTTCTTCGTAGTAGTGTTCGACGTCGGTGTTAATTCTGATCACTTTTTTCAACTGCTCCGCCGACACGTCATGATGGGCGAAACCAGCCCGGCGGTAATCGGCCCCTATGGCCAGAAAGCAGGTCATCGTCAACAGGCATTTTTCGCATTGACCGCAGTTCAACTGGTTAGGTTGATACAGATTGAACTTGTTGCAGACCCTGAGATTTTTCAAGGCCACGTCCCAGTCGGCCACGAGCTTCGTTTTATCCATGCGTGACAGCCTGCAACCGAAATGTTTGATCTGCAGATCACTGCTGCTGAAATTCGGATCTATCAGCGGATGGGTCCCATAGGGATGGGTGCTGCAAACACAATGGCTCGATGAAATGGTGACGGTGTCGCAGCGGGTGGAAACGGCATGCGCGATGGCCGAGAACACCGCGCCCTGAAAGGAGTGCCCCCAGAAAATCCAGTCGTCGTTCAGGTCACGCAGATTGGTGTAAACGGGAATGAGGGTTACGGATGCATCGCGCGCTATTTCGGCCATCGAGTTTTTTACCAGTTCGAACGCCGTCGGGTCGCTGACCTCGAGACCGTAGACCAGCAGACCGTCCCGAATGGAATTGGGATGCTCCATGGGATAATGCAGGCGGTTGTGTCGCAACGTGGCCAGGGAATCGATTCCGCCCGAGAAAAACAGGCCCGCACGCTTGGGCATCGGCAGAGCCGACGGTGTGTAGGCCGATTTCGTTTCGATGGTCGGCAGGGCCGTTTCCGGAGAATACCACCAGTGCCTGATCCAGGCCATTGCGGTCAGGATTCCATCGATCAGCTCCGGGCAGACCGCCGCGTCGACGAAGACCCTTTTTTCGCCATTGTGCAGGGCCGGCATGATGCCGCCCACCAGAAACGCGTGCGGATTGCAGGATAACGCGGCGGAGAATTCCGCATCCGTTTCAAATGAAATCACCTGATCCGGGCGGTCGCAGTCTTCCCATTTTACGGTGGCAAACACCTTTGCGCGTCCACCGGTGTTTTCTGTTGTGAAATTTTCGATCTTCATCGGTAAAATCCTTGGGGGAATCCAACTTCAAAATAAACGGCGGCATGCGGGTATCGACAGTTTACCCCACAACAATATCCTGTCAATCAGAAGTTCAACCCCTTCCGTTTATATTAATCATTGTCATCTTAAAGGAAATGAGATGGTCTGAGTAGAGCCGGTAAACTATTTTGGATCGCAAGCGTCTTATTCATCAGAATCATAATTGATCACGATCGCCGACGCCGGCGGGGAGGACACCATGAAAAAGGTTGCCGCAACGGTTGTGCTGGCCATAACCCTGTTGCTTATTAATCCCGGACCAAGTGGCGCGGAGCGCTCCCATGGTCACGGCGGACTGTATATCGCCGCTCATTACGGCGGCCGGGGCGGATATCCGGGAGCCTGGCGCGGTTATCCGGGCTACTGGAGGCCGCGTCCCTATGAGGGATTCCGGTTTTACTGGGGCGCGCCGGCCGTCGTGGGGCCGCCCTTCTACGCTTATCCCCATTACGCCCCGCCGCCGGTTATCATCCGCGAACGCCCGCCGGTGTATTTGCAGCCGGAACAGCGTGTCGACACGTACTGGTATTACTGTCAAAATCCGCAGGGGTATTACCCCTATGTAAAAAGCTGTCCGGAGGGCTGGATGAAAGTCGTGCCCCAGCCGACCCCGCCCACTCCATAATAGAGAGGCGCCGTTACATGAGGAAAATACGCTGTTTAATCGCCGCGGGGGCTATGCTGATTTTGGGTGCCTGCGCATCCCTGCCGACGGGACCCAGTGTCATGGTAATGCCGTCGGCCGGAAAATCGTTCGAGGTTTTTCAATCCGAGGACCTGGCCTGCAGAAATTGGGCGGCCCTGCAGACGGGAGAAACCCCGGCCGCCATGGTCAACCAGAATCTTAGCGGGGCGGCGGCGGTCGGCACCCTGGTGGGTGCGGGGTTGGGCGCGGCAATCGGGGCCGCCTCCGGCAACGCCGCGGCCGGTGCCGCCATTGGAGCCGGATCGGGCCTGATCGGCGGCGCGGCAGTGGCCTCCGAACCGGCCTACGCCGCCGGATGGGAAGTCCAGCAGCGCTACGACACCGCCTATCAGCAATGCATGTACGCGAAAGGAAATCAGATCCCGGGGGCCTTCAATGCCGCGCGGCAGACGATTTCCGCACCGCCGCCGCCACCCCCGCCACCGGGCTACTATGCACAGCCGGCCTATCCACCGCCGCCTCCGGGGTTTTATCCCCCTTACCCCGGTCTTCTGCGTTAAGATGGCCGCCGGGAAGATACTGAACAGATGAACGTCGAACATCCATCATCGAATGGTGAATAAGGCGAAGATCCCATTCGTGCGGCACCTGTTTTGACTATTCGACCCGCCCCGCGCGACTGGGCGGAGATTCTGCTATTGCAGTGCCTCCCATTCTTGACACCTCCTGCGCTTTAGGCCATATTCCGGCAATACCCTTTCTGGTCGCCACCTCGTTGCAATGGATGAAAAATCCGTTAAAAACTGGTTTCACATCATACCCCTCCGCATTCTGCTGCCGGTGGTGCTGACGGTCGCGCTTTTCGTCGCCACCATATTTCTGCTGATCCTGCCGATCCTCAAGGAGCGCATGCTGAACGACAAGCGCGAAATGATCCGGGAGCTGACCGAAACCGCCTGGAGCGTTCTGGACGGGTACTGGAAAAAAGAAACCAGCGGTCAGATGTCTTCTGCGGAAGCCCGCGCGCGGGCCGTCGAAGAACTGCGCCGGCTGCGGTATGGACCCGAATCCAAGGATTATTTCTGGATCAACGACCGGCATCCCTTTCTGATCATGCACCCGTATCGCCCGGACCTGGAGGGCCGGGACATCTCGGGGTTTTCCGATTCGAACGGCAAAAAACTCTTCGTGGAATTCGTCAAAACGGTTGAAAAAGACGGCGCCGGCTACGTGGACTATCAGTGGCAGTGGAAGGACGATCCGCGGCGCATCGTTCCCAAGATCTCTTACGTCAAGGGATTCGAGCCGTGGGGCTGGATCGTCGGCACCGGCATCTATCTCGAAGATGTGCGGGCCGAGATCGCCGCCATCACCCGCAAGCTGACCGCCGTGTGTCTGGCCATTCTCATCCTGATCGTCGGATTGTCCGCCTACGTGATCTGGCAGAGCGCCGGCAGTCAGCGCCGGCAGCGGCAGGCGGACAATGCCCTGCGGGAGAGTGAAGAAAAATACAGGCTGCTGGCGGAAACCGCCCGTGAATTCATTATCGCCTTCCTGCCCCAAGGCCCGATTACCTATGTGAACCGCGCCTGGTGCGAGGCCAGCGGCTTCAGCGCGTCTGACATGCTGGCGATGACCATTGGCGACATCCTGCCGCCGCACGACCAGGAGGCATTCAGCGCGCGGCTCGATCTGCTCGTTTCCGGTGACGTGCCGGCCCCCCTGTTCGAAACCGGCTTAACGGTCAAAAGCGGCGTGTGCGTTCCGGTCGAAGCGACGCTGTCCGCTTTGACGGAAGCCAGCCAGGCGCTGCGGGTTTTTATCACCGCCCGCGATATCTCGGAAAAAAAGCGGGCGGAGCGCGAGAACCTTCTCCACCGCGAACAGTTGTTTCAGGCGGACAAAATGGCGACCCTCGGAACGCTGGTCTCCGGAATCGCACATGAAATCAACAATCCGGTGACCTTTATCATGCTCAATGCCCCTGTACTGAAAGAAACATGGCAGGCCGTTTTACCGATTCTCGACCAATATCACCGCCAAAACGATGATTTCAAAATCGGCCGCATGGAGTATGGTCGCCTGCGCGATAGGATTCCGCTGCTGTTGGCCGACATCGGCGAGGGAGCCGAGAGGGTCAAGACCATCGTCGGCGAACTGAAGGACTTCGCCCGCCTGACCCCATCGGAAATGGCGGATCAGGTCGAGATAAACGCCATTGCCGCCAAATCGGTGGGCCTGGTCGGCAACCTGATCAAAAAGACCACCCGCCGCTTCAACACGGCGTATGGGAACGACATTCCACGGTTCAAGGGCAATTCCCAGAAAATCGGACAGGTCATCGTCAACCTGCTGGTCAATGCCTGCCAGGCGCTGCCCGATCCCGAACGCGGCATCGAATTGACCACGTCCTATGAAGCCCCCCGCGGCCGGGTGGTGGTAGAAGTCCGGGACGAGGGCTGCGGCATGCCGGCAGAGATTCTCGAAAAAATCCGCAATCCATTTTTTACCACCAAGCGCGAATCCGGCGGCACGGGACTCGGCCTGGCGATTGCCGATCGAATCGTCGCCGAGCACGGCGGCACCATGCACTTTACCTCCACCGAAAATGCAGGGACGACCGTCCGGGTCTGTGTGCCCGCAGCCGGTGCGGTGTCACCCGGCCCGGGTCCCGATCGAAAGGACGCTTCATGAGCGGCACCCTCCACCCCATACACCCCGTGGTTATCGTGGACGACGAAGCCGCCATCCTTCTGGCGGTCGACACGGCGCTGCAGATGGCCGGGCTGAACAACACCCTCACCTGCCAGGACAGCCGCCGGGTTCTGGACGTGCTGGCCGCTCAATCGGTTGAAGTCCTGCTGCTTGATCTCACCATGCCCCACGTCGACGGCCGGGAGCTGCTGCGCCGCGTCAACCTCGAATATCCCGAAATACCGGTCATCGTCGTCACCGGCGCCGTGGATGTGGAGACCGCGGTTTTGTGCATGAAAGCCGGTGCCTTCGACTATGTCATCAAGCCGGTGGAAACCGACCGCCTGGTCTCGGCGGTCAACCGCGCGATCTCGTTCAGAGAACTGAAGCGTGAAAATTTCGCGCTCAAGCAGCACATCCTGACCGACACCCTCGAAAAACCGGAGGCCTTCACCAGCATCGTCACCAACAACAAGAAGATGCTCGCCATTTTTCAATACATCGAATCGATCGCCCAGACCACCCAGCCTGTGCTGATCCGCGGTGAAACCGGCGTGGGCAAGGAACTCATCGCGCGCACGCTTCACGCGCTGAGCGGTTTGAAGGGCCTATTCGTGGCGGTCAACGTGGCCGGCCTCGACGACAACGTTTTCTCCGACACCCTTTTCGGCCACGTCAGGGGCGCATTCACCGGTGCGGAGCGCGATCGCCGCGGGCTGATCGAGCAGGCCTCGGGCGGCACCCTTTTCCTGGATGAAATCGGCGACCTGAGCCCCGCCTCCCAGGTGAAACTCCTCAGGCTGCTGCAGGAAGGCGAATACTTCCCGTTGGGGCAGGATGAGGCCAAGCGCACGGACGTGCGCATCGTGGCCTCCTCCAACGTCGATCTGTGGGAGCGGCAGAAGGCGGGCCTCTTCCGCAAGGACCTGAACTACCGCTTGCGCACCCACCGCATCTACATCCCACCATTGCGGGAACGCACCGATGACATCCCGCTGCTGGTCGAACACTTCCTCATCGAAGCCGCCCGGGCGCTGGACAAGAAAAAACCGGCCCTGCCGAACGAACTCACCGCCCTGCTCAGAACGTATCCCTTCCCGGGCAACGTGCGCGAATTGCAAACCCTGGTCTTCGATGCGGTCAGCCGTCACAAGACCGGCGTCCTTTCGCTCGACGTGTTCAAGGCCCACATTCAATTGTACCGGTCCCGGGACCATTTTGGCCCGACGATCCCCGATCAGTCCCCCGCGCCGGGCGCTGGTCTGCTGCGCTTTTCCGAGACGCTTCCGACCATCAAACAGGCCGCCGACCTGCTGGTGGCCGAAGCGATGCGGCGCTCGGGCGGCAATCAGTCCATCGCTGCCGGACTGCTCGGTATTTCACAGCAGGCCCTGAGCAAGCGGTTAAAAAACAGAAGTTGACCGGGATATAGCCTTACAACCATAGTTGTAGTCACAATTTATCTTGTAAATCGTCCAAGCCCTTCCAAAATCAGCCGACACGCCTCTCGTACCGCACTCTCCACAATAAAAGTTGTAAATAATGCCTGAACCGGTCGCCGCGGTTTTTATTAAATTTCATTTTTGTTTCAAATAGTTATCAAATTAAATTCCTTTGGCATTCTTTTTGTAAATACTGTCTGTGGATATGGTTTTTTTGTTAACCAAAATTAGGCAAATGAACGGTATTCATAAACTGACTTAATATTTTTGAGCGCCGCAATTAACGACCCTTACCGACAGAAGGAGGCATTTCCGCATGGAGAAGATCAAAAACCGTGGCTGGCAGGTGGTGACGGCCGGATTGGGAATCAATCTGGCCCTTGGCATTCTATACACATGGAGCATCTTCAAACTGGAGATCAAGGAATCGATTCAGGCCGGCGACGGCCGTTTCAACTGGGATATGGCCTCCCTGAACGACCCGTTTGCGGTGTGCTGCCTGATGTTCACCCTGGCCATGCTGGCCGCCGGCCGGCTGCAGGACAAGGTCAACCCGCGGATCACGGCGATATTCGGCGGCCTGTTGACCGGGGCCGGCCTGCTGGCGACGTCGCAAAGCAATATCCTGGCCAACTGGATCCTCGGCTTCGGCGTGCTCACCGGCCTGGGCCTCGGCTTCGGTTACGCGTCGGCCACCCCGCCGGCCATCAAGTGGTTTCCGGCATCGAAAACCGGCCTGATCGCCGGCCTCGTGGTGGCCGGATTCGGGCTGGCGTCGGTCTACATCGCACCGCTGGCGAGCTTTCTGATCGGCCGCTTCGGCATCAGCAACGCCATGATGATCTTCGGCGTGTCGTTTATCATCGTGGTCTGCGGCCTGGCCATGCTTCTGGTCAATCCGCCCGAGGGATACAAGCCCGTCGAAAAGGAACCGAAGAAGGTGACGCCCCTGCGGCCGGTGATCAGAACCGAAGACTTTCCGCCCAGCGAGGTCATCAAAACCAAAACCTTCTACAAACTCTGGTTCATGTTTTTCGTGGGATCCGGCGCCGGGTTGATCATCATCGGCAGCGTGGCCGGAATGGCCAAACAGAGCCTGGGAAGCATGGCCTGGATCGTCGTGGCCCTTCTGGCGATCGGCAACGCCAGCGGCCGGGTGGTGGCGGGCATCCTTTCGGACAAGATCGGCCGCACCAAGACCCTGTTTGCCATGTTGAGCTTCCAGGGAGTGGTCATCACGGCGCTGATCTTCATCGGGGAAACCCAGGCCTTTCTACTGGTGCTGGCCGCCACCGTGATCGGATTCAACTACGGCACGAACCTGTCACTGTTTCCTTCCGCCACCAAGGATTGCTTTGGCCTGAAGAACTTCGGTGCCAACTACGGCCTGGTTTTTTCGGCCTGGGGTATCGGCGGCTTCATCTTCCCGCGCATCTCCCAGATGATCGTCGCTAAAACCGGATCGCCCGAGGCCGCTTACATCATGGCCGCTTTCCTGCTGTTCCTGAGCGCCGGCATGACCTTTTACACCAAGGCACCGCGCAGCCTGCGTGAAAAAGCTCAGATCATCGGGCACCTGGAGCCCGGTCAACTCTATCACGGCTATTTTATCTATCAACCCGGATTCGTTTCGGAAACCGGCGTGGATGTGGCGGCGGCCGACCAGTCGAAGTCGCCAGGCACCCTGGTCAAACGCATCTTCTCCAGTCGCAAAGACGGAGCCCGTAAAACCGGCTAGTTTTCCTCCGGGGTGGTTCCACGAGAGGCCGGGCGGGCCGTGGACGAAGCAACACGGCCCGCCCGATTTTCACGGATGGACACTGACCAGGAGGGCGGCATGACCGGCAGTGCAATCAGGAATACCGAAAATCAGATGGAAGCCGGGGATATCGATCTGGCGGTTGCCATGCGGCTCGAAGCCTTGAAGATCAACCGGGCGATCGGCAGCCGCATGGGGGTTGCCAACGATTTCGGCCGCCTGGCGGCGCTCTACATTCTGCAGGGCGATCTGGACCGGGCCGAAAAAATGCTCACCGGTGCGATCGACATCGAACGGTCCCTGGGCCGCAATGACAACCTGGCCCGTTATTGCGCCGATCTGGCGCGCCTGCACCGCTCGCGCGGCGATCTGCAACGGGCCGAAACGCTCTACCGGCAGTCCATCGACGTCGATCTTGCGACCGGCCGCAGGCAGATGACCGCCGAATGTTATCGGGATCTGGCGAAAATAATGGAGGACCGGGGGGATCTGGCGGAAGCCGAAAATCTGCTGATAGAACTCGTCGGGATCGAGGAAAGCCGCCGCGAGAAAAAACTTCTGGCGCAGGCCCTCGGCCGGCTCGCGGCCGTTCGTCTGCGCCGCGGCATCCCAGCCCAAGCCGAAAAGGTGCTCGAAAGAGCCGAACACCTCTATCGGGAACTGGAAGACGCCGGGGGTCTGGCCGAAACCCTGGGTCACCTGGGCATCGTCTATTTTGTTCAGGATCGGCCGGATCAGGCCGAGTTCGCCCTGACAACGGCCCTGCAACTCAATATCGACACGGGCCGCAACGTCCACCGGGCCGACAATTACGCCAACCTGGCCAACCTCTACTGGTCGCAGGGATACGCACGGGAAGCCAGGGCCTGCTATGCCGAGGCCCTCTCACTCTTCAGGGAAACCGGCGACTCCACCAAGGCCCGCAGGGTGCTTGAATTGCTCGACGGCTTGCAGGCGTCCCACCCAGATCAGTAATCTTTGAATTCCAGAATTTCGATCCGCCGAAAAATCCTTGAATAATTGCGGACCGGCCTCGCGCCGTCCTACTGGTGGCCGAGGGCGTCGATGCGGTCGCTTTGCCGGGCAATCCGAGACTGCCAGGCGGAATCCCGGTGCAGGTGCATGGCGGCCAGTCGATTGAATTCCCGTGCCTGGTAGGCATTTTTCTTCATCAGCCAGGCTTCCGCCAGGTAGTAGTAGTTCGGACCGCTGTTCGAATCGAGCGCAACCGACCGCTCCAGCACCCTGATGGCGGCATCGGGCGATTCCTGCGCCAGCAGTTGCCGGGCTTGCGCGACCAGCGCTTCGGCCGCCTGAACCTGCGCGCTATCGGGTCTTGCGGCCGGAGGGGGAGCGGATCTTTTAACCGGAGGCGGCGGGATCTGCTTCTCGTAAACGGGGACGTTTGCTTTTGGCATGCAGCTGAACAGAAGCAGGCCGCAGAGCCAGCAAAGGATCAGGCCCAGGGGTCTACGGATTGGGTTTAAAAAGGTCTTTGATGTCATCGATCAGGCCTCTTATGGCATTGCGGGTCGGGTGCAGCGGACACGGCTGCTCGGGAACGTTTTCTGCAAGAAAAATCTCCTCCATCGGCGCCGGGCATGCGCGGCCGGCCGCCAGGAGCCCGGACTCACTGCACACGACGCGGGTGACCACCCCCTCCGGCTGCTGGAAATCAGCCCCTGAAATGTACTGGGGGATCGCGTTCACCACCTCGGCCCAGATCGGCAGGGCGGCCCTGGCACCCGAGGCCTTGACCGGTTCCCCGTTGTCGAAACCGACCCACACCAGCGCCAGGAGATCAGGGGTGTACCCGACGAACCAGGCATCCCGGAAGTTGTTGGTCGTGCCGGTCTTGCCGGCCACCGGACCCGTCACCCCCCAGCCCGAAAGGGACCGGGCGGTCCCCTCGCTCACCACGCTCTTGAGCATGTCGGTCATGACGTAGGCTTTGGCCGGACTGATCAGGCGCTCGACATCCAGGTGGGCCTGGCTCAGCAGCAGGCCGCTGTCGGCAGTCACGTCCTTGACAGACATCGGGTTGGGTAGCACACCCTCCGCCGCCAGGGCGCAGTACGCGCGCGCCAGTTCGAGCGGCACGACTTCGAAGGCCCCAAGCGCCAGCGACGGATAGGGCTCGATCGGGGTCGAAAACTGAAACGCCTCCGCTTTTTCCACCACCCGCTCCAGACCGGTCTTCATGGCCAAATCGACCGTGGCGCGATTGTAGGAAGCCGCCAGCGCCGAGCGCATGCTCACGCTCGCCCCCCCGGTGCCCTCGGCATCCGGCGCGGCGTTCTCGGGCGTCCAGGGTTTGCCGTGGATCGTGTAGGTCCTGGGGTCATTGGACAACCGCGAGGCCGGCGTCAAATCCTCCAGGGCCGCCAGGTAGACAAAGGGCTTGAAGGCACTGCCGGGCTGCCGCCGGCTCTGGGTAATCCGGTTGTACTGGCTGGCGGCGTAATCGCGGCCGCCCACCATGGCCAGAATGAAACCGGTCTTGGGCTGCATGACCACGACGGCGCCTTGCAGCTTCCGGGCTGGATCGGCGCGCATGAGCGTCGCAATTGATTTTTCGAGCCGCGCCAGTCCCCGTTGGAGGGCCTTTTCGGCGGCCGCCTGCACCTGGGTGTCCAGGGTGGTATAAATCGAGAGACCCAGTCGCGTGAGATCGTCCGCAGAATAGAGGGCGGCAAGCTGCTGAGAGAGGTAGTCCATGAAATAAGGCGCCTTTTTGAACGCCCCGCTTTCCCCGACGGTCTCGATCGGCTGCGCCAGGGCCGCCTGGAGTTGGGTGTCGGAAATCCAGTTTTTAGCGGACATCGCCTTCAGTACCGCATCCCGCCGCTGCCGGCAGCGCTCTTTGTCGATATAGGGTGAATACCGCGCGGGAGCCCGTATGAGCCCGGCGATGGTCGCCGCCTCGGCCAGGGAAAGGTCCTTGACCGGCTTGCCGAAATAAAAGCTGCCGGCTTCGCCGACGCCGTTGATCGCCACCGAACCGCTTTGACCCAGGTAGATATCGTTCAAATAGATTTCAAGGATTTCTTCCTTTTGGTATTTCAATTCGATGACCACCGACATGATCAGCTCGGTGAATTTTCTGTCGATGGTGCGCTCCGGTGTCAGAAAAAAATTTTTGGCCAGCTGCTGGGTAATGGTCGAACCACCCTGGCGAATTCGCCCAGCCCGCAGGTTGATGTAGAAAGCCCGCAGGATGCCGAGCGGATCGAAGCCGTGGTGTCCGTAAAACCGGCTGTCCTCCGCGGCCAGCACGGCATGGACGAGATCGGGCGGCACCTGGGCGATCGACACCAGTTGGCGGCGCTCCCGCTGCGGGCCATAGAACTGCCCGATCTCCTCGGGTTCCAGCTCCAGAATCGGCAGCCTATCCCCCGTGGCGATCTGCTCGATGGATTTGAGACGCCCCTGATCGAAACGGAGCCTGACAGGCTGACCGGCCTGAAGCCGGGAGGGAACTTTGAAATCGTTGAGGTATACCTCCAAGGCCCCGGTGGTCAGCCGCATCTCGCCCTGGCGCGGCGATCTTCCCGAAACAGTCCGGTAGCCGAGGCTTTTAAGTTTGTCGGACAAGTTTCTGCGGTCATATCGCTGGCCGGGATACAGCAAAGTGGTGTCGGAATAAACCGTGGAGGGAACCTGCCAGAGGCGGGCGGAGAAACGCTTGTCGATTCGCTCCGCCAGGTGCCAGCCGTAAAGTGCCACCGCAGCCGAAACGATCACCAGCAGAACCGCCGTCCATTTAATCGTTTTTTTCAGCATAAGCAAAAAAAGTATCGTAAAGTATTTTTGTTGGTATCGAAAACAAGGTCGTTCATTTTAAAGTCAACCGTGCTTAACATACCCCGATGATGAATAAACGGCAAGCCCGGTCCCGTCTCGGGACTCTTTGGCGGCGAGTTCAGCCGTTAGGGACATGGCTCTCATCCGGGCAAAATAGCCGTAACCGGTTATAGATTACAGAGTACGGAATTTGAATTTCAATGTTTGTGGAATTCTATTTTCGAACCGTGGAATCCGACAAGGGAGTTGGACAGGCGGCTGTTTGTTTGGAGAGCAGCGCTGGTCATTTGTGAAGCGGGGTTATGCATTCGGCTCTTGACGGTCAAAGGTCGCATCCGGCTCTTCGGTTCTGTCCTCGAAATCGCCCCACGGAATTGATCTTTTGACCTCTTTTTCAATCATGTCTTCCCAGTTGTAACCGGGCTGGTACTCTTCATGCATGGTGCCGGGTCTTTCACTTCAAAACGGTCGAAATGCGAATCCATGAGCCTAAATACATAACTCCCCGGGGCGACAAACCGCAGGGAGTTATGAGGTGGTATAAAGGATGTTTCAGAAGCCCGACAAAAAAAATGTTTCCAATACGATTTGACAATTGCTTCAGGCTTGGGTTCGTCTCATTTCAGAGGGTTTGTTTTGGGTCAGGCAATCGTTCCAATTTAAGGTTAAGTCCACCGTTTCAAATTGAACTCAATTCTCCAAACCGGCCCTGAAACATCCGTCATACGCTCAGGTTATGAGCCACTCGGATAAATATTTCCGAACCCTTGTCTCCCGTTCGGAATTTGGTACTTCCGGTCAACCTTACCCATCCCGTACAGAAGTGGAGGAGCTGTCCAAAAATTCGAGTTCAGGTTCAGTCGAGGTGTACTACAGAGCTGCTGGCCGGAGTACCACCGGCATTCAATACAAAAAAGATGCCAACCCATAAGTTTCTTATATGCTTGAAACTATTAGTCATTTAATCTTCGTGTTTATGGCTTCCCATCCCGGATGACAAAATTCCGCCGAAATGATGACAAAAAATGGCACCTGAAGAAACCACGGGCGGACGCGCATCAAAAAAGATAGCCCCGCCGATTCTGATTCGGCGGGGCTATCGTGGTATGGAATGGAGGGTTTCGGGCAAATGACGGATCGGGTCAGCGCAATCGAATCCCCAGCTTTTCAACGGTTTCGTAGGTCATCGCACCAACGCTCAGTCCATTTTTCTGTTGAAAGGCCTGCAGCGCCATCTGCGTTTGCGGTCCCACCGACCCATCGGGCGACCCCGCATCAAACCCGGCGGCGGTCAGCGCTTTCTGCACCCGCATCACGAAATCGGGCGTGGTGTTGGTCTCGCAGAGGATGCGCGCCCATTCAAAACGCCCCTCCGAGACCTTCTCGGTGCGGGAGACGGTCTGATACTCTTCCTCTATGGGGATGCGCTTCTCCTGCGGGGGGGTGACCATCTTTCTGACCTTTATCGTTTTGTAGACGGCCGGGATCTCGATTTTTTTAACCGTAGGCGGAGACACCAGCGCTTTTTGCTTGATGGTCGCGTATTCCGCCGGGATGTCCACCTTCACGGTTTTGGCGGGTTCCACGACCACCTGTTTCTTGATGGTTTTATAGGTGGCGGGGACCTCCACCAGACAGAGGATTTCATCGGTGGCATGATCTATTTTTTCGATCGGCCCGCGGCCTTTTTTCCACTTCGTTTCGGCCGGCGTGACGAGAACCTTTTCTTCCTTCCAATCGTATTTGGCCGGGATGGTTTCCATGCGGCTCGAAGCCTCTTTAACGACAACCTTCTCCTCGGCCCATTTGTATTCGGCCGGAACGAGTTCCCACCGTTCGGAAGCCGGTTCCACCAGAACCTTCTCTTCAACCATCTCGTACTGTGCGGGAACGATGTCGATTTTCTCGGACGCCTCTTTCAGCAATGTTTTTTCGGAAACGGTCCGATACTTCGGGGGAACGAAAACTTTCGCGTAACACTCTCCGGGAACCGCATTTTGCGGAATCCAGGACAACGTCTCGCCGGCGTCTTCGGCCGCCGTCGCAGGACCCGCCCACAGGCCAAGCGAAAGCACCAAGGCCGCGAACACGGTAATCATGCAAAGAGTCCTATTCGGTGTCATGATTCTAATCTCCTTTCTTTCTTTGTGGATACGGACAAGGTTTGATGGGTTGTAATTGATGTCGATTGACTCGATTGGTGTCATGAAGGTGTGTTATCGGCGTTGAAAAAAGTATTACATATTTAAAATTATCCGCACCCAATGTCAAGAAGTTATGAAAAAAAAAGGCGAAAAGTGCCTTTTCGCCGCTCGCCAGCGGATCGGTGCCGGGCGGAAAACCCTCTCTCCCTATCTAATGCCCATCCGCGGTTTCATTAAGGGCACCGATAAGTTTCCGATCCGGAAATGACCCGATTCACCCGATCTTTAACTTCTTCGCATAGGCCGCCGCTTCCAAACCCGCCACACACCCTTCACCGACCGCTTTGGCCATCTGCCACGGGGGTCCGCAAATATCACCGGCGACGTTCTGCATGTCACCTCCCGAAAATCAGTTGCCTGACAAAATAGGTGCATACCGCCCAAATCGTATCGATTTGGGGTGACTGTCAAGCGTCCGATCCCGCTGCCGCAGTGGTGCGGCCATGACCCAAAGGCCGTCGCCGGAACCGTTCATCGACGAAAATTGAAGAAAATACACGTTTTTAATCGATTATCGCGAATTCCCCTCAATGTTCATAACCTATCATTAAATTTATATCGTACTGAAAACTTTATAGAAAAGATAAAATATGCCAACACCCTTATTTTACGATTGTTTAGGACGTTGGCCGGAATTAATGTCACAAAATCAATTGCCTGCATGTTGTTGATAACTCGTTTTGCCGCAAGCCGTTTTTCACCGAAAAGGCCGTTTGACAATAATTGGGGTTTCAGTAAGATAGCGCAAATTTGTTTATGCCAGAATTGAATAAATCCACTCCGGAGACAAACAATGATCAGCGTTCTGGTAATCGATGATGAAGAGGGTATAGCGGCGGTTATCCGGGAAGCCCTCAGCCTGTGCGGCTATGATGTCCAATGCGCCTGCAACGGCACCGACGGCATCCGCAAATTCATGAGCCGGCGCTTTGATGTGGTCATCACCGACATCATGATGCCGAACGTCGACGGCAACGGTGTCATGCGTTTTATACGCGATTCGATCTGGAAAACGACGCCGGTCATCGGCATGTCCGGAACCCCCCTGTTGTTGAGCGACTCGGATTTCGACGAGGTGCTCTTCAAGCCTTTTCCCCTGCAGCGCCTCATCGATACCGTCAATGCCCTGCCGTCGGTCGCCCGCTGCGAAAACGTCAATCTGAAAGCCTGTGCCTGAGAACAGCCCCCCGCACCTTTCAATACACCTCTATATGGACCTTTGAAATATAGGCTTAGTTAAGCCGCCCGGCTGAAACGGCGTGCAGGTCTTGCAAGACGGGGTTTTTTACTGGCAACCGCACGTGGCGCCGCGGCGTTCCTGTCGACATCGACCGAAAGCCGGCGGCGGCGAATTTTGTTGCTTCGCCATCAGGGTTTCGACCGGCGTTACGCTATTGAATTCGGCTGATTCGGCATTAATGTTAGGCGTATGGCATACCGCATGGCGGTAACGGCGGCCTCGGTGTGACCGGGCCCGCGATTGAACATGCATATCGTCTTCCGGTGGCTGCGGTCAGCAACTCAGAGCGGCAGCCCGCCGGAAAAATCGAAAGGAGATGAGCATAATGGCGCAGGATAAATTCAGGGTAACGCCGGATGTCTGCACGTATATGAGCGAGGATGAACACACGCTGAATATCGAGGTGTCAATTCCGGGAGTCAAGAAAGACGCCATCCGCTTGAAAATGCTGGATGACAGTTTCAGCCTCACGGCCCCCGGCAAGGATGTCGAATATGTCGCGGCTTCGGCCTTCTGCTGCCCGGTCAAGGCAACTGAAGCGCAGGCGAACTACGCGGACGGCTGCCTGAAAATAGCGGTACCGTTCAAGAATCCGTTCGAAAATGCCGTGGAAGTCCGCGTCAGTTGAAAAACCGTGTGGTCAACAGCAGGCCCGGCACGTCATCCGACTGCCGGGCCACCTCCGTTTGACAAAAATCGCGGAAGCCGGCCCGCAGCCCGGCGAAATCCGCAACTCCGCCCCCGATCGTTTTCCCCGGTCAGTTACTTACGATATATCGCCTTTCAACCCCACCGATTCCGCCACGTCGCGCATGCCCAGGATGGTGTCGGTTATCAATTCGTTCAGGTCGAGCCCCAGCATTTGGGCGCCATTTTCTATGATCGACCGGTCCACCCCTGCCGCAAAACGCTTGTCCTTCCACTTCTTTTTGATGGATTTGGCCTTCAGGTCCATCACGCTGCGCGAGGGACGAACCAGCGCGGTCGTCACGACCAGACCCGTCAGTTCGTCGACGGCATAGAGGGTCTTTTCCAGGTCCGTCTGTGGGGCCACATCCGTGCAGATGCCCCAGCCGTGGCTGACCACGGCCCGGATATATTCCGGCGGCCAGTGGTGCTCCTTCAGGATTTCCTCGGTTTTGCGGCAGTGCTGATCGGGGTACATTTCGTAGTCCAGATCGTGGATCAGCCCCACGATGCCCCATTTCTCCTCGTCCGCGCCGCGCTTGCGGGCCATGAAGCGCATGACGCCCTCCACGCACAGCGCGTGTTTGATCAGGCTCTCACTCTTGTTGTACTCCCGCAGCAAGGCCATTGCGGCATCGCGGGTTGGAACGGCGGATTCCGTCATCTGTCCCCCTTGGACCCCGATCGCCGCCCACCGCGCCAACCCCCGGATGGGTGGACGGGCAAGGCGGGCGGGGCTTGAAAAATTGGAAACCGGAAACTGGAAACTTGCAAATAGGAATTCGAACCCGATCCGATATTGGCAATAGAACTATGGACCTTGAACCGTGAACCCTTATATGAAACTTCATTATAGTTTCTTTATCGATCTGACTGACCGCTTGCGGCCAGAGGCGCCGCTCGTATGAAACTATGTCAGAATGGCATACTTTCATTAACGATCAAACTGGCCTCTTTTCAGGCCAGCGGCTGGGCTGAACCCTGAACCTCATAGGCTTGTTTACTAC
>JBAPWQ010000062.1:0-3467 GCA_049283795.1 Desulfobacterales bacterium
CATTAACGCCTGTTGCTCACGGTAACGAGGCAATGATCTCTCTATATTCATTTTCCGTAAATGCCTTAAGGGTTTCAGAGCGGACGGCCCCTGCGGCACCAATTGCAAGCATGGTGGCGGCGTAGACTGCATCATCGGGCGCTTCACTGATGACAACCATGTCATAATGGCCCATTGTGAGATAAAACGCTTTGAATTCGCCTCCAGCGGCCTTCATGGCCTTTTTAACTTGGTCCAGTCTCGCAGGGCTTTCTTTGATGTTTTCAATGCCTTTTTGGGTGTAGTTGACTAATGTGATGTAGGTCGGCATATTCCTATCTCCTTATCTGAGCGGGTTAGTGTTGATTTGGCATTTAAGACTTCCATTTACGTTTTCCCATTATTTGGCAAATCCCACCGCACTTCAACGTACCAAACAGTTTTCTGTTCTGTTAAATACGTCCGACTCTCTTGGGTCCAGTCCAAGCCCCGGAAAAACAGCGACATTTTCAATTTATGGTGGAAAAGTTACGTCGAGCATGATGCTCAACTAATGGGATATAGGGATATTTTTAACTGAAGTAGGGGAAAGGCTTGGCTCAGAAGCAGTGCAAGAATCTCATTTGAGGTTCATGATATCTACAGTGGCGATTCCGCTACTTTTTAAAATATGACCTTTATGTTGCGTTGTCAAAAAATAGCAGGAATACAGAATAAAGAGCCTATAGAACTTAAATCGACTATACCATCTGGATAGTGTTACCGGTTTTTTTTGACAGATCGCCTTCAGCAAGGCGGTTAAAAGGGACTCCGGTCAACGACTTTTTCATTTTTCGCCTTGTGATCGGCTATCATGCGGTAGGCGATGTAATACTTGTAGATGTTGCCGACGTACTGCACGGTTTCGCGACCGATGTCGTTGGCGGCGGCGATTTCAACGTTGTGAAACCAGAGATTCGGGTCCAGGCCCATTGTGACCGCCTTTTTTCGCAGGGCCATCACGCGTGCCGGTCCGGCGTTGTAGGATGCGAACGCAAAGAGCAATTTGTTGGCATCGTTCATCGGCTCGTCCTTGTAGTACCGGTCGACGATAAAGCGCAGGTATTTCGTGCCGGCCTGAATGTTCTTGTCCAGCTTTTCGATTTCGGGAATGCCGATGTTGGGGTCGGCGGCCGTTGACGGCAGCAGCTGCATCACGCCGATCGCCCCCGACGGGCTGCGCTTGCCGTGGTCGAGGCCAGACTCCTGGTAGGCCTGGGCGGTGATCATCAGGTAGTCGAAGTCGTATTCATCGGCATAGGTCTTGAAGTAGTTGACCATCCTGCTGAACTTGGCGATCTCCTTCGGGGACAGGGAGTTTTTGACATAGGTGGTGTCGCGCAGATACCGCTCGAGCATCATGTTGCCGAAAAGGGTCCCTTTCTTGTGCCCGGCGGCAAACTCGTTGACCACCGCCGCCAGCTGCGGACTGTTTTGGCGAAACATCCAGGCTGTCTCGCCACCGGTCCTGACGGCGATGTCGTCGCGGACCTGGATGGCGTCGAAAATCTGCGCCCAGAAGCGGGCCTTGTGGCTGTCGACCACGATCATCGGAACCAGGCCGGCATTGACCATTTCCAGCAGATCCTCGTCTTCGAGTGATTCGTCGGCCGCGACAATATTCATTTCGGGTCGGCCGTTCTCCTTGAAGCGGCCGTTGAGATGAACCAGGCTCTCGTAGTAACTGCTCGACCGGCGAACATGGACTTCCCGGCCCGCAAGGTCATCGAGGCCGGTCAAGGCCGGAGCGGCCGGTCCGGTGACCAACAGTTCATCCACGCCGGTCAAAAACGGTGACGAAAAATCCACCCGGCTTTTGCGTTCGGCGGTGATGGTCAAATTGGCGACGGCGATGTCCCCGAAACCGCCGACCAGGGCCTCGATGAGTTCGTCCCGCCGCACGGGGATGATGACCACCTGGACCTGCAGGGTTTTGTTTTTCAACTTCTTGTTGACGTATTTTTCAAATTCCTTGACCAGCTCATAGGCCGCCCCCCGCTGCTGACCGCGATCCAGGAAGTAATATGTCTTGCTGTAGACCACCAGCACCCGAATCCGCCGCTCCTTGACCATCGCGTTGAAATCACCCAGCCGCTTCTCAGCAAGCGGCCAGCGGGCGTCTACCTGCCGGGATCCTGATTCGGCGGCCTCCATCTGGCCGGCACCCGCGGCTGTCAGCATGATCAGTGCCAGCCCGATCATGGTGCGAAAGGCATTGCGCCGCCATCGGGGACGGACGGTCTTTATCAACCGGTATATCGACGGAGCCATTTTCCACTTCCCGTTTTTCAATTGGGTGATATTTTTTAGCACCAGGGCATGTTTCAAAGTCTTTTTCGAGTCACTTCGTCTGACGCTGCTGCTCGATAATGGTCAACAGCCGCTCGCCGTCGGCGCGGGCGGCCGGCTGGGCGGCCATCTTTTCGGCGATCTGGCGCGCTTTTTCGTACTGCTGCCGCTGCAGGTAGAATACGGCCAGGGCATAGGCGTATTCGGGCCGGTCCGGTTCGATGGCAAAGGCCCGTTTCAGGGACTCTTCGGCTTCCGGGTCCCGCCGGAGCTGCTGCAGCAGGAGCCCGAGGTTGTAGTGAATCCGGGAGCGCTGCGGCAGCCCCCGCGCCGCCTGGGAAAGGTAGTCGGCCGCCGCTTCATATTTTTTTTCTTCCGCCAGCAGCAGGCCGAGAGAGTATTTTACCTCGTATTGATCGGGATGGGCCGTCGCCACCTCGCGCAGCAATTCTTCGGCGGCGGCATTTTTCCCCATCCGGTTGTACACCATGGCCAGGTTCACCTTGGCCGGGAAGAACTGCGCGTCTATTTCGATGGCCTTGCGGTAGTTTTCAGCCGCCTCCTCGTAGCGGCCCAGGTTCGAATACAAATTGCCCAGGTTGTGCCGCGACGTGGGGAAATCGCCCGTGTAGGCCAGTGCCTGCCGGTATTCGTCGACCCCGGCTTCAAGCCGTTTTCGGATGGCCGCCGGCATCTCATCGGCGGGCAGCGTCGTCAGGAGCCGCGCCGCTTCGATGCGAACGGCCTTGACCGGATCGTAGAGAAGCGGCGCCGCGGCCGCGAGGCGCGCCCCCGGTTCTATTTCCGGAAAGTAGCGCAGGGCGGTGTAGCGCATGAGCGCCTCCTCGTCGGAGAGCGCCCGCAGAAAAACCTTTTCGCTTTCGCCGCCGGGATAAGCCGCCAGGCTCGACAGGGCCGTGGCCCGGGCGAGGGTCGGATACAGCCGGTCTTCCGCCAGGCGGATCAGCTCGGACTGGGCCTCCGGTTCCACCCGGCGGCCGGCGGCGAGAGTGGTGCCGTAGTGCGGCCGCTTGCGCTGGCCGTACCACTTGGCCATGGCCTCGATCGACCAGGCGGTGGTCTTGTCCACATGGCAGCGGTTGCAGGCATTGGGCGCATCGAGGTCGCGGCTGAGGTCGGGCCGCGGGATGCGGAAGCTG
>JBAPWQ010000063.1:0-3650 GCA_049283795.1 Desulfobacterales bacterium
GGATGAACGGGTCATCGAACTCATTTCCCATGGCAATGCCGATTTGGAAGAAAATGAGCGGCTGGCCGGACGCTGCCGGATGATAAGGATAGAGAATAAGTAGGTATGGTATAAGAGAAAGGCTGAAGGCTGAAGGCTAAAGGCTTGGGAGGGGAAGGTGTAGGGTGTAAGGTTTAAGGTATAAGGTGTAGGGTTTAAGATAAAAGGTATAAGGCAAAAGGCAAAAGGAGTAAGGAGTAAGGTGTAGGGTGTAGGATTAAAGATTATACGGATGAACAGAGGCGATCGTTAACATTATTCCATTTACTTTTACTTCAAGGAGGTTCTCATGTCTCAACTGGTTGTCATCGAATTTCCGGACGAACACACCGCCTTTGCCGTGCGGGCGGAACTGGCCAAGCTGCAGAAAGAGTACCTGATCGAAATGAAAGACGTGGTGGTGGTCACCAAGGATGACCAGGGCAAGGTCAAGCTGCACCAGGCCGTCAACCTGACGCTGACCGGCGCCGTGGGCGGCAGTTTCTGGGGCATGCTGATCGGCATGATCTTTCTGAACCCTCTGCTGGGTGCGGCCGTGGGCGCCGGGGCCGGGGCCCTCAGCGGCAAGCTCTCGGACATCGGCATCGACGACAAATTCATGAAAGAGTTCAGCAAGGACTTTACGCCCGGCGCCTCGGCCCTTTTCGTGCTGTTCCGCAAGGCGACGGCCGACAAGGTGCTCGAGCGCCTGAAAGATTTCAAAGGCAAGGTCCTGAAGACCTCCCTGAGCATCGACGATGAGGAGAAGCTGCGGCAGGTGATTGAAAGGGGAGGGGAGGGAGACGCCACCTCCTAAACCGCGAGAAGCGCCGTCATCCGCTTCTGGGGGATGACGGCGCAGTAAAAATGGACACTCGAAACTGGAAACCTTATGGGAATATCGCGCGCGCCAACAAGGCCGTCGCGATACCTGAAAACGACGCGCCAAGGCAGCGGCTCATCGTTTTAAAGTCCCTGGTGGCATATTGAACCGAAATAGCTGCCATTGCGACTTGGAGGGGCGAAAAATTTTTCGCCCCTACGTGACGGTCAGGCCTCCCGGTTCAGGCGCTTTTGGTGTACGCATGGGCGAGGTTGGAAGCTCGAAACAGGTGATTTGAACCTCGAAACTGGAAAGGAACGCTAAACGCTCCAAAATTCACTGCTCAAGGAATAGATCATTATCGACCGGGCACCGACCAGGGGCGCCCCTACGGCTGCATTACCAAACACCATCCACAAAATACCAAACACTAAACACCAAACACAAAACACCACCTTGCATCCCGCACCCCGCACCCCTCACCCCATCCCTTCTCAACGCCGGGCCACAATGCTCTGCGAGCTTTTCGTGTGCAGCAGCAGGCGGCCGGACGGGTCGATCTCGAAGCGCACCGTGTCCTGCAGCAGGCCCAGGAAACGGTCTTCCTGCCGGCTCAAGGGCTCCTCGCACGCCATCATCGAGCCCGCCATCCGGTCGAACGTCAGGCCCTCGCCGGTCAACCGGTAGCCGCCCATGAAACGGTTGCAGGAGGCGCTGCCGGCCACCCGGCCGTCCTCCAGGAACTCGATCGTGACGCTGGAGCCGGCGACGACCGGTTGGCCGCCGATGCTCTCCACGCGCCACTCCTGGCCGGTGAGCAGGGAGTCCGGGTCTCCGCCGCAGCCGGTGTGGCCCGTCCCATCGAGGTCGTAGCGCACGCGGTAGGGGTGAGGCATGCCGGTGGCGACATCGGCGCAGATCTCAGGCCGGATGACGACCGCCAGGCGGCGGCCCTGCGACTCGGTCCGGTAGAGCAGCCCCTCGGCGGTCTTCAGCGGCTCGGGTTTCGGCATGCGGAGCTGCAGGGCCCCGAAATCGGCGTTGAGGAGTATCGTGTCGGCATCGACGTTGATCATCCAGCCGGGTTCCTGGCCGCGGGCGGTGAAGGGCAGCGCGGGCTCCCGCAGGGCGCGGCACTCCGGAAGCTCCCGGCCGCGCACGGTCACCAGGGCCCGCTCGCCCTTGCTCCAGAAGCCGGTAGCCGTTTTGTCCGTGGCCGTGTAGCGGGCGCCGGAGGCTGAGACGGCGGTTTCCAGGTCGAAGGATTCACCGGCGACGTTCATTTGCGCACCTCCCTGCCGGGCACCGAAGGCGACCGGGGTATCCCCGCAAAAAAAGAAGGCATCCTCCTGGATCACCGGCCGTGCGCTCGGGTCCGGTCCGGGACGGCCCGGGGGGGTGCAGCCGGCGGCTAGGGCCGCAAAGGCCGCCAAAACCGCTGCTGCAAGTTTTTTTTTCATGCAGGTTCTCCATCAGTGAGGTGCGGCTCGCAGCCGGCCAGCTCGCTCTGCGCCGACGTGCGTGCGCAGGGTGACACGCCGATGTACCTGCCGATCGCGCCGCGGGCAGCCTTGATGTCTTCCGACGTTACCGAGATTCTGTTCGGTATTTGGATCGCTTCTTTCGCAGGCCCGCGTCAGTCAACGACAGCGATGCACTCTATCTCTACCATCACGTCCAGCGGCAGTCGCGCCACTTCCACCGTGGAGCGCGCGGGCCGGTGGCCGGCGAACACGCGTTCGTACGCCGCGTTCATCGCCTTGAACGTTTCCATGTCCTTCAGGAACACGGTGGTCTTTATGACCTTCGGGACATCGCTGCCCGCCGCCTTCAGCACGGCCGCAAGGTTTTTTAACACCCGTTCGGATTGCGCTTCGATCCCGCCCTCGACGACCTTCATCGTCTGCGGGTCGAGCGGAACCACTCCGGAACAAAACACCAGGTCCCCGTGGATGATCGCCTGGGAATAGGGTCCGATTGCCGCGGGTGCCTCAATGGTCTTCACTATTTTCATCTCAACCTCCTTATGAGTGCAGAAGTCGCCTCGGCGATCCATTTCCGACGTCCTCGCCCCAAACCCCGGCAGCCGCTTACCGGATTTCGGCGGCGCGCGGTGCATCCGCACCGGCGGCCTCGAGGCCGGGCGGCCTTGAAACCAGTTCCGGACCGCCGCCCAGGGCCTTGTAGAGCTGCACGAGGGTCAGGAGCTGGTCGCGCTGCACCGTCACCAGCGCCAGCTTGGCGCTGAAGAGCTGCCGCTCGGAATCGAGCACCGTCAGGAAGGACTCCAGGCCGCCTCTGAACCGCTTGTTGGCCAGTTCGGCGTAGAGCCGGTAGCTGTCCACCAACGCTTGCTGTTCCTTGAGAAGCGCCTGCAGCAAGGCATGGGCCGCCAGGCCGTCGGACACCTCGCGGAAGGCCTGGCGCACGGTGAACTGGTAAAGGGTCAGGGCCAGCTGCTGCTGGGCTTCGGTGGCCTTGAGGGTAAAGTAGTTGGCGCCGCCGGTGAAAATGGGCAGGGTCACGGACGGGCCGATATTCCAGATGGTGGTTCCCCCGCTGAACAGATTCGACATTTCGGGGCTCTGGGACCCGTACTGACCGGTCAGGAAGATCCGCGGGAAAAAATTGGCGCGGGCGGCGCCGATGCGGTAGTTGCTGGCGATGAGCACCGCCTCGGCTTGGCGGATGTCGGGCCGCTTCTCCAGCAACTCCGAGGGCAGGCCGGCGGGAACCGTCGGGCTGATCACCAGCTGCGTCATGTACCGGCCGCGCGGGATCGCGCGCGGATTTTCGCCCAAAAGGATGC
>JBAPWQ010000064.1:0-5567 GCA_049283795.1 Desulfobacterales bacterium
GCTGCTCGAACGCTTTTTTGATCAGGGGATAGGCCACATACTGCGTGGTTCCCGGCGGCACCGTGGTTTCGATCAGAACCAGGCAGTGGGGGTCGATTTTCTCCCCGATGACTTTCAGACTGTCCTCGAGGGCGTCGATGTCGGCGTGGCCCCGGCAGACATTGCCGAAGGTCTCCTTGTGATAATCGCACTGGACATCCACGATCACGACATCGGCCAGTGCCAGAACATCGTAAGTAAAGGTCGCCAGCAGCGTTTGCTTCTCCAGGACACAGCGCCTGATCATCGGTTCGACTTCGGGGTCTTCGGCTTTCACCGGAGAAATTCCCTTGTTGAGGTACGGAATTTTCCAGAAAGACCGCGGCGAGGGCCGCTGCATGCCGATGACGAACTTGGTGGGCTTTCCGGTCTTCTTGTCGGTGGAGTCCGCCACCACGGCGGCCATCACCGCGCCGACGAATCCGATTCCCATGACGACCACGATCTCGCGGCCCTTGAGCCGTTGTTCCGTGACGATGTGCTGGAGTTTGTCGAATTCTTCGGCGAAATCCTTTGCGGTCGGCAGGGTGTAGGTGTCGCCCGCCGGACAAACGGACACGGCGGTGGCGTAGGCATCGATGTCGGATTTAAGGGCTTTTTTTTCTTTTTTCATCTTTTTTCAAGGTCCTGTCGGTGAAGTGTCACGGTTGGGAAAGGGTGAAGTCGATGGCCAAAATGATCATCTCTCCTGCAGCGGCCTGAAATGCGCTTTGATCGAATCCACTATCCGGGCGGCGGTCCCGCCGTCCCAGAGATCTATTTTGGGTGCGGCCATTTGCGGCAGCGACAGTACTTCGTCCACCTTGTGCGCCAGCTCTTTAATTTCGCAAAGCTGGTTCGTCCCCTGCGTCAGGGTGATCGGCCGTTCGGTGTTGGCGCGCAGCGTCAGGCAGGGGATTCCCAGGTAGGTGGTTTCCTCTTGAATGCCGCCGGAGTCCGTTATGGCCAGGCGGCAGTTGAAAACCAGGTTCATGAAGCGACGGTAGCTCAAAGGCTCGAGCAGCCGCAAATTGCCCGAACCGTTCAGGCGCCGGCTCAATCCGGAGGCTTCGATGTTTTTTCTTGTCCGCGGGTGAACCGGAAACACCAGCGGGATCTTTTCGGCAATCGTCAGCAGTGTTTCGAACAGCTCTCTCAGCTTGTACGAATCATCGACATTGGAGGGGCGGTGCAGGGTGACCACGCCGAATCTATTGGTTTCGAGATTCAAGTCTGCGACGGTATTTTCGGCCTGGATTTTTTCGTGCGCCATTTTCAGGGAATCGATCATGATGTTGCCCACCTGCTGGATTTTTTCCGCGGCCACGCCCTCGCGCATCAGGTTGGCATCGCCGTCCGGTGACGGCGTCCAGAGAATATCGGCCAGGGCGTCGGTCACCAGGCGGTTGATTTCCTCGGGCATCGTCCGGTCGAACGATCTCAGGCCGGCCTCGAGATGCGCCACCGGAACTCCCAGTTTCACGGCGGCAAGGGTGCAGGCCACGGTCGAATTGACATCACCGGCGACGATGACCAGATCCGGTCGCGCGCCGAAAAGCACTTTTTCATAGGCCATCATGACCTGCCCGGTCTGCTCGGCATGCGTGCCCTTGCCGACCCCCAGGTGAATGGGCGGCACCGGCAGACCGAGGTCCTGGAAAAAGACATCGGACATGTTCAAATCGTAATGCTGCCCGGTATGCACGATCACGGGCTCGCACCACAATTCAGCCTTCAGGGCGTGGAACAAGGGGGCCACCTTCATGAAATTCGGGCGGGCCGCGGCAATCAGATGGATCGTCAGTTTTCTCATTGGATGATGCATGCCTTGGATGTCGGGATTATGACCGGGGACTCGCGACACCGGGATGTTCCCTTTTCCGGCCGGGCCTTGCAACAACGTGGCCGGCTCCGGACGGAAAAGGGATATTCATGTCGGCACAAGACTTAAAAATATGACCTGAAGGGCAGTTCGGGAGCAAAGGAGAGGTTAAGCAAAATGCGGTTTTCGGTGTATTCGTTGGCATCGATATCAGATTTAACTTGTCGATAAGAATATCCCAGGCGCATGGAACCCCATCGGAACGGCTGCCAGGTTATTCCGACTCCGGCCAGGTAACTGTCCTCCTGGCGCTCGGGGATGGTGTCGATATACTTATCGTTCCGGTAAGCACCGAATGCGTCACCATATAATCGTCTGTACAGCTCATAATCTCCGGTCACCCCGACACGGTAGAAGCGGGTAACCCCGTAATTCTGGGCCGTGGTGTTGAAGGTGCCCAAATCATACCCGGCGCCGGCTTCGAATCTGACCCCCCCTCTATCCAACGTCTTTCGCAGCGTCAGTTCACCGACCCCGCCGTTCTGGTTGTCGGTGACATCGTTTACCTTTACGGCCCATCCGATGTTGGCCGTCAGCAAAATGTCATTCTCGATCGCATAATTGACACCGACCCGCGCATCGTGGACGGTGTAGTCCTCGTTGAGCACGATGGTCGGTTGACCTGCGCCGGGCACCGTGGAAATACGTCCGCCGCTGTAGCTGACATCGCCGTACTTGTATTCAAAAAATCCGTCGGTTACCCGGGAAAACCGCCGGATTAGCCTAATCCTGCCGCCCCATATCTCCGAATCGCTGGAAGGTATGCCGATATATTCGGATGTCTGGTCGAATGTCCGTTCCGAATAAGTGCCCTCTATCTGGGTGCCCCATTTCGGCCCGAAAAAGTAGGTCAAACCGGCAATGCCCGTGTTGACATCGCTGTCTTCATATTGAGCGGTGTTGTCGTTGCGCAGGATCTGGTTGCGGTATTCCGCGAATATCGATTTGTCCAGCCCCAGTTGATGGTCGGCCCGCGCACTGAAACTGTTGCGCCAGTATTTGTCCCGGCCCTGCCTGACGGTCGGATCAATAGAAATCCCCGGTTCGTTTGCCCTGACATCATTGATGATGGTCTCGGAGTTCGGATCCTTGGTGAGATAGTAGGTGTTTCTGACAGACAGGGTCGTATCCCGGGTGATATCCACGAAACCGTTCAGGCCGGCGTTCACTCTCCAGTAGTTGAGATCGGTATTGTCTTTGTAGATCGTATAACCGGGATCGAAGCGGATATCGAGGCCGGCCGTTTGGCCCGCGACACCGGCGGTGAAGCCGGGAATGACCGTGGTAACAATATCCGATTCCGTGTTGTCCGGTGCTGAAAAAAGATTGTCTGTATAGTAAGAATCGACGTTAAGGCGCGGGATGAAGGTGTATTGGGCGGCGTGGGCCAGGGAGGACATCAACGGGAGACTGATAACTGCTAAAATAATACCAACTGTCTTGATCTTTTTCATAGTATTCCCCTCCCCCGGTGTTTTGACGTCAGTTGGTGTTGCATCGTCGATCGTTGTTCGGTGTCTGTCGTTTTACAATTAACGACAAACACCCCACCACTAACATTTTTTTCAGGGAACGATGACGGTGTCATCGGCCTTGATCAGCAGATCCTGGTCCAGGTTCCTGCCCTTGGCCATGTCTTTGTAATTGATCTTGTAAACTTTCTTCTGGCCGCCTTCCTGTCGGATCAGAAGAATTTCGTCTTTTGCCGCCCATTGGGTAAAGCCGCCCGCCAGCGCGAACGCCTGTAAAACGGAAAGGTCCTTGACGATCGGGTATTCACCCGTGCGCGTCACTTCGCCTAAAATGTAAAACCGTTGGCTGCCGGCGTTGACGACCGCCACGGTGATGACCGGAGAGGCGACATAATTTTTCAGCCCTTTTTCCAGAACGTCTTTGAGCATCATGGGCGTCAGGCCGGCGGCCTGAACATCGTTGAGCAGCGGAAAGGATATTTTTCCGTCGGTTCGGACCAGGACCGTATCCAGGCTGAAGTCCGCTTCCTTCCAAGTGACGATGCGCAGCACATCACCCGCACCGATGGTGTAGGCGGCACCCGCCGCTTTGGCGTCGGCCGCCGCGGCTTCGCCCCGGCCGTATCCGGAGGTCATCAAGGTGAGAGCCACAACGGTGATGAACGCCCAGTTGATCGCTTTCTTGCTCATTGCAATACTTCCCCTTCTTTTTGAATTTATCCGGCAAAACGAGTTTACTGCGCGCCGATGCCGAACAGTACGATCTTGATCGTGCGCAATATGATCATAAGGTCCATGAGAATTGACATGTTTTTAATGTAGAACAAATCGTAATTCAATTTCTCGACCGCATCTTGGAAGGTATATCCATACCGGTAACAGACCTGGGCCCACCCCGTGATGCCGGGCTTGACGCTGAAACGTTCCCGGTAGTACGGAATATTTTGCTCCAACTGTTTGACGAAAAATTCGCGCTCCGGCCGCGGGCCGACAAAGCTCATTTCGCCCCTGAGGACGTTCCACAATTGCGGGATCTCGTCGATGCGCCATTTTCTGAAAAATCGCCCCACCCGCGTCACACGGTCGTCGTCCTTGGTGGTGAACACCGGACCGGTTTTTTCCTCGGCGTCCGTAAACATGGAACGAAATTTGTAAATGCGGTAAATTTTGTGCCCTTCTCCCACCCGGTCCTGGCTGTAAAAGACGGGGCCCTTCGAATCGATTTTGATGAGCAGCATCACCAGCAGGTTCAGCGGCAAGAGAATCACCAGCAGAATGACCGACAAGATGATATCGGTGGCCCGTTTGAGAAATTTTTTCAGTCCCGACTTCTGGAATCCATCCGAAAAAATCAGCCACGACGGGCTGATGTGCTCTACGAGGAGTTTCCCGGACAGCGTTTCGTAAAAACTGATGCCGTCAAAAACCTCGATGCCGTCGATGCGGCATTGCAAGAGTTCCTTGGTCGGCAGCTCGCCTCTTTTTTCCTTGATGGCCACCACCATCGTGTCGATGTTCAATTTATTGGCCAGTGCGCACAGCCCCTGGTACCCCTTTTTGCGGATGACCGGCGTCTGGGCGTCCGTGATGGTTCCCTGATGGTATTTCTCGAGCACGATACAGGCGACCTGGTATCCGCAGTCCTTTTTCTGCATGATCTCGTTGTTTATTTTCTGGGCCAGTTCGTCGGACCCGATCAGGATGATCTTCTTGTCGAACAGCCCCTGGTTGAGGATCAGGGCGTAGCCCAGTCGCCAGGAACTCAATAAAAACACGAGAATAAGAGCGCTGACGATATAGTTTCCGGTATTGAGTATCGTTTTGGGAAAAACGATGTAGATCAGCGCCAGCAGAATGGCCGCCACCCCCAAGGCCTGCAGCAGCCGGATACACAGCTCGATCGAGCTTTTGGACGTGCTCATGTCGTATAAATCACCATAGTAGAGGCATATCTGGCAAACCAGCGTGGCCAGCAGCATCCTCAAGGCCATGGTGCTGTCGGGAATAAAAGGCTCGGTGTGTTTAAGCGCGTAAGCGGCGGTAAACACGGCCAGGTAAATCACGAGCCCTTCCCCGAGAACGAAAAAAATATTCCGGATGGGATAATACTGTTTGAATACCCGAATCATCGTTAGACTATTTATCCGGTTGAACTCAGGAAACGCGGCCTGCCCCAAGCCCGATCGATCATCGGG
>JBAPWQ010000065.1:0-2979 GCA_049283795.1 Desulfobacterales bacterium
GTGGAAGAGGCGCTGCTGGAAGCGGTGCTGGAGATCGGGATGAAATTCGAGGTCGGACGTGGCGGCGATAACCTTTCCGGCGGCCAGCGGCAGAAGCTGGCCCTGGCGCGGGCGTTTTTGAAGAAGCCCTCGATTCTACTTCTGGATGAAGCCACCGCCAGCCTTGACAATCAATCCCAGGACCGGGTTCAGAAAGTGCTCGAATCCCGTTGGAAGGGCAAAAGCACCCTGGTGGCGGTGGTCCACCGCCTGGACATCATCGAGGGCTACGATAAAATCGCCGTCATGAAAGCCGGACGCATCGAGGAAATGGGGACTTACGATGAACTCATGAAGAAAAAGAACCTGCTGTATAGCTTGGTGCACAAGAATAAAACAAAGGTTCAAGGTTCAAGGTTCAAGGTTTAGGGTTCAAGGTAAAGAAAGGGTTCAGGGTATAAGTAAAGAGAGGGTTTAGGGTACAAGGTACAAGGTTCAAAGGTTCGCCATTCTTTGATTATTTAGATTTGGAATTTGTTGTTGTCCGCGCCGGCGCTTCTCACGACCAGGACCTGGAAGTCGGGCTTGATCTTGTAGCCGACGCCCACGGCGCCGTCCTGCGCGTACAGCACCCAGGCATAGCGCGGGTCGAGGGCGCTGGTGGTGGAGGTCCAGAAACCGGCCTGAGCGGGGACGACGGCTCGGAAGGGTTCCGGCAGCGCCGGAGAATGGTGCTCAAGGTCTACCAGGGCGGAGGCTTCACGCACATTCGGCAGGTGCCAGTCGGCACACCCCACTGAGGTCCGGCGGTTCAGTTTGCGGGCGAGGTCGAGGGCCTCGCCCCAGTTGCCTGGTGCCACATTAGGTCCTGAAGGCCGGCACCAGACCAGGCGATTGGCGCGGTCGGTCAGGGTCATTACGGTGCCATCGCCGCCTTCTTTCCATCGCGCTGCCGAATCAGCCGCTGGCGCTGTCCGCCCGAAAGTTTCGGGGGCGGCCGTATGCGGAAAGGTGGTGGGTCCATCCGAGGAGTCGCCGACTGCTGCGGACGGTGCAGTCGTTCGGACGGGCCAGAGCATGTAGGAGCCGTGCTTCATGCCTTTGAAAACCCTGCCGCCGCCCAGGTGCACGTACCAGGCTTCACGCGGCAGGCGCCTGCAGGTGGTCGAGGTCCAGTAGTAGCCGGAGAATACCTCATTAAACGGGTTCGGGTCCGGAAGCGCCGGGTTGAGGGTGCGGTGGCTGATCAGGCTGAAGAGTTCCCGGTATTCGGGCAGGCGCCAGTCCGCGTAGCCCAGCCATGACTGCCGGTTCATCCGGTCGATGGCTCTAAACGCTTCGTCCCAGGTCACCGGGAAGGTTTCGGGCGCTGCATTGCGGCTCCACATCAATTGGGTCAGGCGATCCGCGACCACCGCCTCATCGACAGCAAAGCGCGGCTCGGGCCACGATTTTCCGCAGCGCAGGTCACCATCCTGGCCGGTGCCGTCACAGGGAATTTTATGGCCATCGGCATCGAAACACTCGATCTGGTCCGTTCGAAATAAGGTTTGCACAAGGCATACATTTTTTAGTTGTTAAAATAGCGTTCGATATCCGGAAGTTCTTTTAAAAGATAATTCCTGAACTTATCGATGATGCGGCTTTCCACCTGGCGGATTCTTTCGCGTGACACGCCGTATTCCTTGCCCAGAACTTTCAACGTCACCGGTTGGACGGCCAGGATGCGGCGTTCGAGGATCTCTTTCTCGCGGGCATCGAGCTGCTTCTTGAATTCCCGGACGTTTTCCTGCACCAGTGCCTGCAGTTGGTGTTCTTCTATTTTTTCATCGGCCGCCGTCGCCGACGAAATCAGCTTGTCCACAATTTCTTCATGCTCGCGGCTGCGCAGCGGGTCGTTCAGGGAGATGTCGGGATGTTCGAGGCGCTGCTGCATTTCTATCACGTCTCTTTTCGGAACGTTCAATCGTTTCGAGATTTCTTCGGCCGTCGGCTGGACACCCTCCTGCATCAGGCTCGTTTTGGTCTTTTTGAAATTGTAAAACAACTTGCGCTGGGACTGGGTCGTGCCGATACGCACGCTGCGATGGTTGTTCATGAGGTACTTGTGGATGTAAGCCTTGATCCAGAAGCTGGCGTAGTAGGAAAACTTCACTTTTTTCAGGGGATCGAATTTGCGGGCCGCCTGAACGAGGCCCATGTTTCCCTCCTGGATCAGATCCGTGAATGACACCCCATTGCCGGTCCAGAAGCCTTTTGCTATTTTCACCACCAGGCGCAAATTGCCGTTGATCAGCTGACCCAGGGCTTCCTGGTCGTTTTGCTGGCGGAAACGCCGTGCGAGAATTTTTTCCTGCTCCCGATCGAGTAGTTTGTGCTGTCTTAAATCACGAAAATAAATCTGGGCCGTCGTACTGGGTTCGAATTCAGTCAGCGTTCTCATGATGTCTTCTCCACATGATAGGGGTTCGGGTCATCCACTTGGTAATCAAATGAGCCTCATTCCGGCATTTGGCTCGTCTTTACTCTGCCTGTTGGTGCCCCTATCATTCATCCTCTTGGCCAGGGCGGTAAATGGGGGCAAAACACTATTTGGTGCCTTTTTGGGCGGTAAGCCGGACGCTTGCGCACCGGAGAAACGGGTGCGGGCTTGGCAGGGCTTTCGGACTTTTAAGGCCGGTTGTGATGCACAGATCCCTCCCAAGGGTCCGGCGGGTGCGGTTGAAAACATTGCACCCTCCCGTATAAGTGGTCATTTTAAGAGTGCCGATCGCATCGGTTTTACATCACGTCTACTTTAGTTAAACGAGGAGGTCGTCATGATGGATGAGGTGATTCTAAGCGATATTCGCCGGCAGCTTCTGCTGCACCGCGACGAGGTTGCGGCCACGAGAAACACGGCCAATCAGTCCTGGCAGGACTTGCAGGAACCGGAAATAGAACTCGAGGAAGCGGCCGGCAAGGAAAACCTCGCGCGCGGCGCCGACACCCTTGCGGATC
>JBAPWQ010000066.1:0-4512 GCA_049283795.1 Desulfobacterales bacterium
GATCTTGTAGAAATTTCACCCAACGCGACGCCTCCGGTCTGCAAGATCATGGACTACGGGCGCTACAAATACGAGCAGACCAAGAAAAAACAGGAGGCCAAAAAGAAACAGGCCACCTTCCAACTCAAGGAAATAAAGGTTCGTCCCAATACGGATGACCATGACCTGCAAGTGAAGATCGGGTACATCAAGAAATTTATCGAGAAAAAGGACAAGGTCAAGGTCACGGTCATGTTCAGGGGCCGGGAAATCACGCTTTCCCAGCTCGGCCGCGACATGCTGGCCAAGATCGCCGAAGAAACGACCGAGGTGGCCGTGGTCGAGCAGTTTCCGAAGTTCGAAGGCCGAACGCTGATGATGGTGCTCTCCCCGCGATAACCGCCGTACCGAATCTGAAAAAGTGTTGCTTGAGGCGGCCGGAGGACCTTAAGGGGCGGGCGCGGTCAAAAAATTTTCCGAACTTTCAACTCGATGGTGGCGTGTGGCGATGTTGAATCCTTATCGCACGCCATCTGTTTTTTTGGGCCGATCACGCACCGCCATCCTGTCGGCGCATAGCCGCCGGGCGCGTTCAATAGCCGAAACCTTTACCTTTAAGCACGATATAGGCCCCGAGCAAAGGAGTAGTCATGCCGAAAATAAAGACCAATCGTTCAGCCGCCAAGCGGTTCAAAAAAACCGGCAGCGGCAAGTTTGTTTTTGCCAAATCGCACAAGAGCCACATACTGACCAAGAAAACCACCAAGCGCAAGCGTCAGTTGCGTCAGCCCCAGGTCATCAAGAAGTCCGATATGAAGGAACTGCGGCTCTTGCTGCCAAACGGGTAGCCGCGGGTGGGCGGCATTTCACAGTGATCGGACCCGGGCAATCCGCGCAAAAGCCGCCGCCACGTCGACGGCCGCCGCCCGCTTATCGCAGGCGACGCTGCGCACCTCCGGTTCCCGGCCAAAATAACGTTCAGGAGAACCATCATGCGAGTCAAAAGAGGATTTAAAGCAAGACGACGTCGGCAGAAAGTGTTGAAACTGGCCAAGGGATTTCGCGGCGGCCGCAGCAAGCTTTTTCGCACCGCGGCCGACTCGGTCGATAAAGCGCTCATGTACGCCTTTCGCGACCGGCGCCAGCGCAAGCGCGACTTCCGTCAGCTCTGGATTGCCAGAATCAACGCGGCCGCGCGGATGAACGCGCTATCTTACAGCAAGTTCATCAACGGTCTGAAACGGGCGGGAGTCACCCTGGACCGCAAGGTCCTGGCCGAACTGGCCATTACCGATCCGGCCGGCTTCAGCCAGATTGCCAAATTGGCGTCCCGGCAGGTGTCCGGGGTCGTTCAATAAAAGGACGGGCCTCTTCGCCGGGCCGCTGCATCTCATTCGGTTCCCGGCGCGATCGTGTAAACCATTCAGGTGTTCCCCGTGTTCGCGCGCGCCTGCGGCCGAACCTCGCGAGGCCCGAACTTGCCAACCTGATTTCTTAGCGAGCCCCAAGTGGTCTCATCGATCGAACAGATACTGGCGGCGGCGTTGACAGCTCTCGACGCCGCCGCGGATGCCGAAAGCGCGCGGGCGCTTTCAACCCGGTATTTAGGCCGCAAAGGCGCCGTGACCCTGTTTCTGCGGGGCATCAGCCGGATGCCGTCCGAGGAACGCGCCGCGATGGGCCGGCGCGCCAATGCCGTCAAAAAGACCCTCGAAGAGGCCTTCCAGGACGCCGTGCAGCGGCTTGAATCCAGCCAGGCGGAAACCACGGAGCGCATCGATGTCTCCCTTCCCGGGCGGCCGTTTCCGGTCGGCAGTCTTCATCCGATCAGCCGGATCACCCAGGAAATCTGCGATATTTTCGTGCGTCTGGGTTTCGACATCGTGGAGGGACCGGAGGTCGAAAGCGACTGGTACAATTTCGAAGCGCTCAACCTGCCCAGAAACCACCCCGCCCGAGACATGCAGGACACCTATTACGTGTCCGAAAATATTGTCCTGCGGACCCACACCTCGCCGGTTCAGATCCGGACCATGGAAAAGCAGCCGCCGCCGGTGGCCGTCATCGCCCCCGGCAAGGTATATCGACGGGATTCCGACCTGACCCATACCCCCATGTTTCACCAGGTGGAGGGCCTGCTGGTTGACCGGCGGATCTCTTTCGGCGATCTCAAGGGGGTCCTCACGACCTTCGTGCACCAGATGTTCGATGAGCGCACCAGCCTGCGTTTCAGGCCCAGCTTCTTTCCGTTCACCGAGCCGAGCGCAGAGGTCGATATCCTGTGCGTCATGTGCCGCGGGGCCGGATGCCGGGTGTGCTCACAGACCGGTTGGCTCGAAATCCTCGGCTCCGGAATGGTTCACCCGGCGCTCTACGAGAACGTCGGGTATCCGGCCGGCGAGTATTCCGGTTTTGCCTTCGGAATGGGCGTCGAAAGGATTGCCATGCTCAAATACGGCATCGACGACATCCGCAAATATTTTGAAAACGATATCCGATTTTTGAGGCAGTTTTAACATGCGGGTCAGCCTGAGCTGGTTGAAGGAATATGTTGCCATCGACATGCCGGTCGAGCGCCTGGTGGATGCTCTGACGATGGCCGGCCTCGAGGTCGATACGGTTGCAGACCGCTACGCCTACCTGGATCGGGTGGTGGTCGGCCGCATCCGTGACGTATCCCCCCATCCGCGGGCCGACATGCTCAAACTCTGCAACGTGGACATCGGCTCGGGCGGCGTCGCGGTGGTCTGCGGCGCACCAAATGCCAGAACGGGGCTGCTCGTGGCCGTGGCCCGGCCCGGCGCCGTGCTGCCCGACGGCACCGTCATGCAAAAAAGCGTCATCCGCGGCACCGCTTCCGAAGGCATGATCTGCAGTGAAAAGGAGCTGGGACTCGGAAGCGAGGCCGGCGGTGTCATGGAACTCGATTCCGGCTTGACGCCGGGCCGGACCCTGAAGTCCGCCCTCGATCTGGCCGACACGGTGATCGACATCGACCTGACGCCCAACCGCCCCGACTGCCTCAGCCTGCTCGGCATCGCCCGCGAAATTGCAGGCATTCAAAAAACGCAGCTGCGGTATCCGGACTGCCGCCTGCCTGATACCGGCAACGCCGTCGACGAACTGACATCGGTTACCATCGAAGCCCCGGCCCTTTGCCCGCGCTATTCCGCCCGGCTGCTGACCGGCGTCACCGTCGGACCCTCCCCCTTCTGGCTTCAGGACCGCCTGCTGTCGATCGGCTTGCGGCCGATCAACAATATCGTCGATGTTACCAACTTCGTCCTCATGGAACTCGGCCAACCGCTGCATGCCTTCGATTTCGACCGTCTGGCGGGCCGCCGCATCGTGGTGCGGCCCGCCGCGGCGGGAGAGGTCTTCACGACCCTCGACCAAAAAGAGCGGCAGCTGTCGCCCGAGATGCTTCTGATCTGCGATGCCGAGAAGCCGGTGGCCATCGGCGGGGTCATGGGCGGCCTCAATTCGGAGATCGAACCGTCCACAACGCGCGTCCTTATCGAAAGCGCCTACTTCAGCCCCGCCGGTATCCGCCGGACGGCCAAACAGCTTGGATTGAGCACCGAGGCCTCTTTCCGTTTCGAGCGCGGCGTCGACCCCCATCAGACGGTGGCGGCGCTCAACCGCGCCGCCCGGCTCATGGCCGATATTTCCGGAGCCGGACTGGTCGACGGCCTCATCGACGAGCATCCGCACCCGCAGGATATCCCTTCGGTGCGCCTGGGCGTCGTGGAGACCAACCGCTTGCTGGGTACCGATTTCTCGGCCCCGCGGATCGCCGCCTTGCTGCAGTCGATCGAATTCGAGGTAAAACCGTCAACCGGCGATCATTTCACGGTCATTCCACCCAGCTTCAGGGTCGATGTCGGCCGGCCGGAAGACCTGATCGAAGAGGTCGCCCGGCTCGCGGGATACGACAACATTTTACCGACCTATCCCGCCGTGCCCGTCAAGGGCCGGCCGCTGCTTAAAAAGCGCGCCGTGCGCAACCATATCAAAAAGGCGCTGGCCGGCCGCGGTTTCAACGAAATCATCACCTACAGTTTCATCGATGCCGCCGACGGCGATCGGCTCGGGCTGAAAAAGGATGACTTCCGACGCGATACGGTGGCGATTCTCAATCCGTTGAGCGAGGAGCAGGCCGTCATGCGGACCTCACTGGTCCCCGGTCTGCTGCATACCCTGCAACTCAACCTCACCCGGCAGGAAAAGAACCTCAGGCTGTTTGAAATCGGCAAGACTTTTTTCGCCGGAAAAGCCGACGACCTGCCGGATGAAATCGAAATGATAGCCGGAATCTGGAGCGGTTCACGCATCACACCTTCCTGGCATGCCGGAGAGGCGGCAGCCGATTTTTTCGATGTGAAGGGCGTGGTCGAATCGCTGTTTCAGCAGCTGGACATTCAGAAGGTTGTCTTCACGGCCGTTCCCGATGATGATTGTGCCTACACCCGCCCCGGTTTCAGCGCGTCGATCCTGGTTCAGGGAAAGGAAATCGGCTTCCTGGGTGAAATC
>JBAPWQ010000067.1:0-3309 GCA_049283795.1 Desulfobacterales bacterium
TTCCCGGTGGTCGTTCGCGATTGGCCGGCTCGGCTCCTTTTCTCGATGCCATGACGTTCTCTGAGCGGCGTCCTCTCCCGGTCGCGGTTAACGGCGACATTTCGACCGGCCGGCCGGCAGCCATCTCTTCGTTGCCCCGCACCGGCAGATCGTTTAGCGGACGGGTCCGGAAAAGACGAAGCCCCAGCCGGGCGTGGCCCACGCCCTGTAAAAGGGGTGTCTGCCGAAGGGCCGGTAGGTGCGGTGGGATTTGTACCCGTTCGCGTCTGCCGGACCGAAATAGGTATGGCCGGCGTAGCCCGGGTGCCGGTGCCGGTTGGCGTCGTTGTGCCGGTCGTTATAAATAGACCGGCCGGCCCGATCCTGAAAATGATTCAGGGAGCGGCGCTCGCCACGGTCCAGACGGCCGTCTCGCAGGGCGAAATTCCTGTACCGCTCCAGGTTTCGCTGCTGGTGCGACAGGTGCGCGAATTCCCGCTTGGTTATCTGGCCGTTTCTGATACCCTGGTAAATTCTTTGGTTCTGATTATTCTGCCGCTGCTGAAACCGATCGCCGGCCGACGCGACCGACGCCGACAAAAACAACAGAGTGGTTGCGGCCAGAATCACGTGAATTCTGATTGCTTTCATGGGGTGATCTCCTTTTCGTCCGATAGGTTGATTCCTTAGACGCCTTCCGGTACGAAAAAGTTTACCCCCGGGCCGCAAATGCCTTTTCATGATGGAAACTTGAAACTCGAAACTTGAAACTCGCAAAGTGGAGTTCGAAACCGATCCGATACTGGCAATTGAACCTCTGAACATTGAACGGTGAACCGGGAACCTCATGTGCTAGTCATTTGTCAAGAGCCGGCGTGGCACTTCGAGGATGACAAGACCCTATCCGAACAGCTTTAGATAGTCACCGTATCCTTCTTTCTCCAGATCTTCCTTGGGAATGAACCGCAGGGAGGCCGAATTGATGCAATAGCGCAGGCCCGTCGGCTGCGGACCGTCCGGGAACACGTGCCCGAGATGCGAATCGCCGTGCCGGCTTCGAACCTCGGTCCGCGACATGAACAGGCTGCGGTCCTTTTTCTCGGCGATGTGAGCCGGCTCGAGGGGCTTTACGAAACTCGGCCAACCGGTGCCGGAATCGAATTTGTCGGTGGAACTGAACAGGGGCTCGCCGGAGACGATGTCGACGTAGATACCCGGTTCGTGGTTGTCCCAGAATTCGTTCCTGAACGGCGGTTCGGTCGCGTCCTTGCGGGCCACATCGTACTGCAGCGGCGTCAAGGTCCGTTGCAGCTCTGCATCGTCGGGTTTGGCATACTCCTTCTTATTTTCGGGTTTTACGCCTGCGACGGTATCGCCGTCCCAGATTTTTTCAATGAACCGATCCCGTCCGGAAGCCGAGCGGTAGGCCTTGTAGCGCACCGGACTTTTTGTGTGATACTCCTGATGGTAGTCCTCAGCCTTGTAGAAAGTGGCCAGCGGCAAGATGGGCGTGACGACCGCCCGGCTGAACCGCCCCGAACCGGACAGCTCGGCTTTCGAGGCCTCGGCCTGCCGCTTCTGCTCCTCGTTGTGATAAAAAATGGCCGTGCGGTATTGCGGCCCGCGGTCGACGAACTGCCCGCCGCCGTCGGTGGGATCCACATGGCGCCAGAAGGCGTTCAGCAGTTGCCGGTAGGTCACCTTTTGAGGATCGTAAATAACCTGGACCGCTTCGAAGTGGCCGGTGGTGCCGGAGCACACCTCCTGGTAGGACGGGTTGGCGGTGGAGCCGCCGGTGTACCCGGAAACCACCTTGTGGACACCGTCCACGGCGGTAAAATCCGATTCGGAGCACCAGAAACAGCCGCCGGCGAAGGTGGCCGTCTCGAGGTGTTGTAGGGATGAGTCCATGAGGCCTCTTTCTATAGGTGTGTTTTGTGGTTGATCAGTCGATGACCCGCAGGTCTTTTAAAAAAAATTGTGACCCTTACGCCGGTGAGCCCTTCTCGGAGCGCACGGCCGCCACGATGCTCCGGATCGCGGCCGGATTGGTCCAGGTGTCGATACTGCACCCGTTGGCGATGAAAAACCGCTCTTTACCCCCCAGTTGGAGCCCTTCGCGCACGTGGTCCGCTAAAAAGGCCGGGCTGGTGCGCGCCACGATCGTCTGATCGATGCCGCCCATGACGCAGGCGCCGGTCTTCAGCTTCACCTCCGCCAGGCAAGGTCCGTTCGGCCCGCGGTCCCACCAGTTGAAAACCGGCACCGGAAAATCGAGGCAGTCGTCGAAAAAGAGGTCCTGCCCGTGAATGTGGGCCGTGTTCATGCGACCCCTGCCGGATATGGCCGCAAAGACCTTTTGCGCCGGCGGTTTGACAAATTTCTTGAATTCATCACGGGAGACGATTTCAGATGCCGCCGGCACCGACATGAACATACCGGCCGAACCCAGGGCGAGTGATTTCTTGCAGTAGACGATCAGGTTGTCGGCCACCACCTCGAGTGCATCCACAAGCGCCGCCGGCGCCTCGCTCATCAGCGTCGGCATGTTCTCTCCAGCCATGCGCCGGATGGTCTGCCAGGGGTCGAAAACGGTGTCGATGAAAAAGGCGCGGCCCTGCAGCTCCCTGGCAATCATTTCCAGGGCCCTGAATTGGCGGCTCCACGCCCTTTCTTCCACCGTCAGCGGCCCCAGGCGCTGCAGGTCCCGGGCCGAGGTGATCGTCGCAAGCCCCGGCGGCGACGGGTAAAAATAGTCGTTCATGACCTTTAGGAAATCGAAATCATAGTGATTGAAGAACTCCAGGCTCAACCGTGCAAACTGTTCCCCCGAGCCATGCTGGACCCCGAAGTGATACCACAGTGACAACGGCGGCCGGTCCGGTTCGCGGCCGTTCAGCACCGCCTCGACCCGCTCGATCTTGGTCACAATAAATTCTCCTTGTCGTTGACGTTGCAGATAGGAAATTTGTCGATTTTGACGTCCTTCCGGTCTTTTTAATTCAAAATATCCATAATCGGCGTCCTATGCCGGTGGGTTCAAACCGCTCTCATGATCCACACGGTTACATCGACAAGACGGTGAATTGACCTGCTATTTTAAAGGCTTAATATAGTGCGCCCGTTTCGAGCGTCAAGCCGCGCTCACCGTTCCTTGCCGTGGAACACCGGATGACATAGCGCGTCAAAATGTGTATTATTTACCCTAGGTTGAACCGTTCAGGGTTCAACGTTGCGGGTTGGAAAGCCCTTGAATTGCTCATATCTGAATAATCCTGGCTCTATGGTGCTTATAAAACCGTTGCATCCAATGGATTAAAGCGGTTAATC
>JBAPWQ010000068.1:0-5805 GCA_049283795.1 Desulfobacterales bacterium
CACCTGAACCACCCGTATGATCATCATCGCGCCCATCAGCGGCAGCACGGCGTAGAGATAGACGAGCGGAATCTGCAGGATGATCGTCTTCTGGTGGGTGCGGACCTGTAAGGCCGCCATCAACCAACCGTAATAAATCATCAGGGCGCCGAAGATCAATATGGTGAAATTGCTGAACAGGCTCAGCGCGTTCTTCAGTTTGGGAAGCAGTTGCACCGAGGCATCGATCTTGATCATCGAACGGTTTTTGACCGCGGCGCTGCAGCCGATGAAGGTGGTGTAGATGATGACTTCGCGCACCAGCTCTTCGGACCAGGCCAAAGAATGATTGAAACCATAGCGCAGGACCACGTTGACGAAAAGCGATGCGAGGGCCACCATGACGGTGATAAACAGGGTCCACTCTTCGAAAAAAGTGAGAACCTTGTCCAAAAAGCCCAAAAGCTTTCGAAACATAAAAAGATTCCCCCAGCCTGTCATCCATCATGAAAAGGGGCACTGGTCGTGCCAGAGCCCCTTCTGAGTTGACAGAATGCCCGTTTTCTAAATTAGCGTCTTATTTTCCACTACCGATGAAGGCTTGAACTTCCTGCAGATAATCGGCCGGCCGGTAGGTGTCGCCCGGAAAAAGTTTGTTGATTTCCGGTGCGAATTCCTTGTAAACGGTTTTGCCTTCCTTCTTGAGGGTCTCCATGTCGGCATCGGAGAGCTTGAAAAATTCGATGCCGTCGGCCTTGGCCTTGGCGATTTCATCGGTTTCCTGCTGCTTGGTTTCCTCGCGGATCTTGGCGCAAACGTCGTGCACGGTGGCCGTGAAGGTCTTCTGGAGATCCGGCGGCAGGCTCTCGAACCAGGCCTTGTTGAAGATCCAGATAAACAGTCCCTGGGCGTAGTTCACCTGCGTGAAATACTTGGCCACCTCGAACTTCTTGGTGATGTTGCAGACCATCGGGGTATGATCGAGGCCGTCGATAACGCCCTGCTTGAGGGCCACCGGCACATCCGGCCACGGCATAACGACCGCGGTGAGCCCCCAGGCCTTGTAGGTCAACTGGTTGACCGCGGCCTCGGCAATCCGGAATTTGATTTTCTTGGCATCCGCGAGCGTCTTCACCGGAGTGGTGGTGGCCCAGCCGTAATTACCGTAGCCGGTGATGTCCAGCCCCATGATGCCCTGGTGATCCATGGCGTTCATGAAATGGGTGAAAAGCTTGCCGCTGTTGACAAACTTGTCGAGCTTGTCGAAGGAGTCGATCAGAAACGGCAGGTTGACCACGCCGAAGCGCGGCCCGAGGTTGGTCGATGCCACCGAGCTGACGCCCATGCCCTGGATGGCGCCCATCTGGAGCTGATTGAGGACCTCGACCTCGCCGCCCAGCATCGAAAAAGGCTTGTAATCCAGAAACATCTGCCCGTTGGTACGCTTCCACAGCTCATCCCGGATGGCAAACCCGGTATAGACGCCTTTCAAGACCGGGTGCGAAACGTTGGAAACCACCAGTTTGTACTTCGCCCCGGACGGATCGAACGCCGGCTTCCAGGCGTCCAGGGATGGGCCGGCCGCCAGGGCCGGATTGAAAGAGAGAATTAGAGCGATGAAGCCGACGAGTGCCATGATCGAAATTCTTTTACCTGCCATCTAAGCCTCCTTTGAGAGTCAATTCCTCCAGTTTCTAAACCCTATTCATTTCCCAAAGAACATTTATAAGCTATATTTCAGCTACAAGATTGTTTGTCAAGAGAAATAAAAAGGTAAATGCGGAGACCGAAACTTGATCAAACGGGACCGCCCGCCACAGCTATCTGCAATTCAAGCCGGCCATAATCCGGTGTTTCCGGATCCTTTGCCACCTCTGGTCCATATACCCTGAACCCCATAACGTTCCGCCTTCCGCCTTTTTCCTTTTACCTTTCCAGCCTCCCCGCCTCCCCCTTCCCTGCATTCCAGCCTCCCAGTCTCCCAGCCTCCCAGCCTTCCAGCTTTTGCGCCTTTCACCTATCACCTTCCACCTTTCTTTTTCCCGGTCCAGAACCCTTCCGGGTCGAATCGCCGCAGCATCTCCAATTCGTTTCGAGTGGGTGCCGTCGTGATGGCCAGGTTGGCGGTGGTCTGCAGCGGCCAACCGGTGTTCTCAAGCACCTGCGCCATCGTGACGCCGGGATGAAGAGATGCCAGCCGCATGTCGCAGGTGTCCGGATCGAAGCGCAGGATGCCGAGGGTGGTGATCACGGTGGCCGGTCCACCCCGCGGCAACCCCACCGCATCCCGCCAGCCCGCGCCGTCACCGTAGCCGGGCGAGGTGATGTAATCCACGCGATCGACAAACCGCCGCTTTTGATGAACCATGATGATGATGTGCCGCCGGGACAAACTAGCCAAGTCGCAGGCGCCGCCGCTGCCCGGCAACCGGGTCTGCGTTTCAGAAACCGGGCCGATATAGCTGGTGTTCAAATTGCCGAATCGGTCCAATTGGGCACCGCCGATAAAACTCGCATCGACCAGCCCCTGCTGGAGCAGCCCCATGACATCGGCCGAATCGGTGCAGCAGCGGGCCCGAAACAGATTCGGCAGATCGCCCATGGTGAGAATGGGGGCCGGGGCCGGGGTATCCCTGATGATCCCCAGTTCATACATACCGACGGCATTGGGCGCGTGGGTGCTCTTGGCCAGCAGAAAACCCAGGAGCGGCAACCGCATGCCGACAAAAACGACCTCGCCGTCCGCAATTTCCCGCGCCGCCGCCGCCACCATCAATTCCGCCGGCGTAAAATCGTCCGACGATGTATTGGCATCGATCATTTATTCCCTGGCTCTTCTTGTCATCAGTTTCCAGGCTCTGTGACCGGTTTAAATAGTTTATTTCCGGGCCTGGAGTCTCTTAAAACCTAACACTTTAAACCAAATCCCGTTTTCCCCTGTACCACAAATCTTAGACCATATGCCTTACACCATGCACCTTGGACCTAATCGATTTTCCCATACCTTAAACCCTATACCCTATACCTTACACCCTATACCCTATACCTTATACCCTTCCCCCGATACCCTCCTCCACCTGCCTTTAGCCTAGACCGTCCGCCGTCCGCCCTCCGCCATCCGCCATCCGCCGTCTGTCATCCGCCGTTCCCTCAATACCCATAATCGGCCGGGGCTGAAAACAGGTGCCGCTTGAGGGCCAGCTCCCGCCGCCGGTCTTCGCCCAGCAGCCGAAGGTAGTCGGCTGAATTCGGGACGTCGTCCACCCAGCTTTTCAGCCAGTGCCGGAAGGCTTCGACCGTTTGGCTGGCCGCCCGATAGTCGAGAAACGCGCGGTGGTCCCGGTTGTAGTGGCCAGGGGCCGGTGAGGGATGCGCCCCCCACGGGGCGTGAACAACGGCGGCGACGCGATACCCGGGCGTCACGACCCGGTTCGGGTCGCTATCGATGATGGCCGGGGCGACAATCTCCTCGGCGGTGATGATGACCGAACGGCTGGCCAGGCAGGCTTCACGGGTTATGCCCATGTTGCCCCATACGTGGGCATTGCCGTATTCGTCAGACCGCTGCGCGTGAATGATGGCCACATCCGGCGTTATGGCCCGCACGGCGGTTAATTTCCGTCCGGTGAAGGGACACGCCAGGGACATCAGGCTGGGGTTGGTCCGGTAGAGGTCGCTGCCGAGCGCCGTGGCGGTCGGCATGAACGGAATGCCCATTTTCCCGGCCGTCAGCCCGGTAACCAGGGTCAGGATGGAGTGATCTTCCACGCTAATGCGGCCGGATTCCACCGCCCGCCTAAAATTGTAACCCGAGCCGGTGATGACGTTGCCGACCCAGGCCGCCCTGACCCTCTTGACGCAGCCGGCCCCGATGATCTGATCGAACAGGATGTCAGAGATCGGGCCGATGAGCGTCAAGTCACGCTTGCGCTGGCGGATGATTTCGTGACCGGCGGCAAAGGGGATGAGAATTTCCTGAGCGGTCCCCAGGGCGACGGCGGCGCCATCGGGTACCAGGGATGAAACGGCCTCGATCAGGCTGGCTAACTTGGAAACCGGCATGTCGGCAGATTTTCCACAGGCAATAAGAAGAAGGTCCTGGCAGGGTCAGAGGAAGACGGCTGCCTATTCATACGCCAACGACCGATACCATGGTCAACAGCGTTATCTTAAAGCCTATATCGATGATGTGAAGGTTCGACGTCATGCCTTCAATGAATGAATTCCGGGCCGATGTCAAGCACCGCCACATCGCGGAAAACGGCCGCGACCCGCGGACCGGCGGCTCGGCCGGTTTACGTTTCAGGGGCGTTATGGTATACTTTTCAATGATTTATTCGGTGCGATGGCACCAGTTGCGGGGTACGGGTTGCGGGTTGCATGGTGTGTTTGGTGTTTTGTTTTTGGTGTTTAGTATTTTGTATACGGTGTTTCGGGTAAGAAATGAACCACATGCCCGGTCGGTACACCGATGCGCAGGAGCGCCCCTTGTGGGTGCCCGAATGACCCCCGGGCGATTGGGGACCCCACGGGCGGCACAAGGCCTGCCCCTGCGAGTCCATGATCGCGCTGCGGTCTGTTTTCGTGCTCGATCTTTTCAGGCCAATCAGGGTAGAGCGATCATCAGCAATTGACACACAAGCAAAGCGGTACACGTGACACCTGCCGAAGAAGCACAGATACGTTCGTTGAACGAGGTTTTCGACCACGAGGTCACGATCGGCGTCCGGCTGACGGACGATCCGCGCAGCGGCGAGATTCAAAAATTCTGCGACCACCTGACGCGGTTGGTGGCGAAGATAAGAATCCGTCCCGCAGAGGCGATCCCCGCAGGTGGGCCGGCCATTCTCCTCGGCCCGCAGCTGGTATATTGCGGCATCCCGTCGGCCAACGAACTATCCCCTTTTATCGAAGCGCTCGCCTATCTGAAGACGGGCGTCCCCGATGAGGATGAAGCCATCATCCGGCGGCTGAAGGGCGTCCGGCCGCCGGCAGCGCTGACGCTCTTCATCGCCCCGTCGTGCACGTTCTGCCCCGCCGCGGTGCGCCGTTTACTTCCGCTGCCGTTTGCCGTCGACGGACTGCGGCTGGAGATCGTCGATGGTGTTTTTTTCAGCGATGCGGCCGAAAAAAATGGGGTGCGCTCCGTTCCCACCCTCATTCTCGACGGTCAGTACCGCTGGACCGGCACCGTGCCCCTGCTTCAAATCTGTGAAGCGGCCGAAAACCGCGATCCGGGAAAGCTCGGCAAAGCAGCGCTGCAAGCCCTCGTGACGGCCGGCGGCGCCCATGACCTGGCGCGGATGATGCTTGACAGCCAGCGTGTCTTCCCGGCTTTTATCGAGCTGCTGCTCGAGGAGAACTTTAACGTCCGCCTGGCGGCCATGGTGACGATGGAAGAGCTGGCCGCCGAGGACCTCTCTCTCGCGCAGCAGGCAGCCGCCCCCTTGTGGGAACGATATCCCCAAGCCGTCACTGCGGTACAAGGTGACATTCTTTATATTCTCGGAGAACTTAAATCGTCTCCCAGCCGGCCTCACATTCAGTCGGTGCTTGCCGCCGAACAGAATCCCGAGATCATAGAGGCCGCCCGCGAAGCAATGGACAAAATAGACCGTTCATGACTGACCTGACATCCATTCTCGACATTTTGCAGCATAACGAAAAAATCGCGCGGCGTTTCTTCGAGATCGAAAAACGGGTCCTGTCGATCTTGAACTACACCGATCTTTTCGAGGTCTTGCTGGCCGAAATCCGCCAGAAATTCCGGGTGCCCTACGCCTGGATGACGCTGATCGAAAAAAGTGACATCAGCGATTTCATCCA
>JBAPWQ010000069.1:0-2623 GCA_049283795.1 Desulfobacterales bacterium
CGAACTCGATGATTTCGACCAGCTTTTCACCGATGACCTCGGCCCCCAGGTGGGTCAGGTCCAGGTGGACGTAATCCTTGCCGTCGATGCCGCGGCCGGCGCGCACTTCCTTCAGGATGCAGCGCGAGACCATGTCGCGTGGGGCCAGGTCCTTGATGGTGGGGGCGTAGCGTTCCATGAAGCGCTCGCCCTCGCCGTTGAGCAGGATGCCGCCTTCCCCCCGCGCGGCCTCGCTGATCAGGATGCCCAGCTTGTAGATGCCGGTGGGGTGGAACTGGATGAACTCCATGTCTTCCAACAGGGCACCGGCGCGATAGGCGATGGCCATGCCGTCGCCAGTCGAGGCCATGGCGTTGGAGGTGGTTTTGAACACCTTGCCGGCCCCGCCGGTTGCCAGCAGCAAGGCCTTGGTGTTGAATACGTGGATCTTGCCGGTGGCCAGCTCATAGGCCGTGAGGCCGCAGCAGCGCCCGTCCTTGACCAGCAGCGAGAGCATTTGAAACTCGTCGAAAAAATGGATGCCGCGCTGCAGGCACTTTTCCCAGAGGGTGTCCAGGATGACACGGCCCGTGCGGTCGGCGGCGTAGCAAGCCCTCTTGATGGCGGCCTTGCCGAATTCGCGGGTGTGGCCGCCGAAAGCGCGCTGGGCGATCCGGCCTTCCGGCGTGCGGTTGAACGGCACGCCCAGGTGCTCGAGTTCATACACGATTTTGGGGGCATCGCGGGTCATGATCTCGATCGCATCCTGATCGCCGAGGTAGTCGCTGCCCTTGACGGTGTCGAACATGTGCCATTCCCAGTTGTCCTCTTCCTCGTTGCCCAGGGCGGCGCCGATTCCCCCCTGGGCGGCTCCGGAATGAGAGCGGGTTGCAAAAACCTTGCTCAGGACGGCAACCCGGGTGCCTTCACCCAGCTCGATGGCTGCCCGCAGGCCGGCCAATCCGGCGCCCACGATGACGACGTCATACTGGTGTTCCATAGTCGACTCCCTGCTGAAAATCCGGTTAAGGGTTGGGCATGACCGTGCTTTGGAGAGAAAGTTTTTAGATGCGACAATCGGGATGGCCCGACGGTGGCGGGCCCGGATCCAAATTAGAAAAAGCGTTTCTCTTTGTAAAGGCTTTTTTCTGCGCCCCGAAGAGAGCTGGCGGCGGGAGTACACCACGGATTTTCGGCGATGGGATGATCGGGGTTTTTTTAAGCGATCTTCCCGACGAGCCCGAACCCGCCGTGGCAGGCCTCGTGCCCGCCCCTTGCCGATACGGGCACCCGATAGGAGCGCCCCTACCATGGAAAAGACGCGGGGATATATGGTGTAAATCCGTTGTATTTTCTAAGGCCGGACTTTGAGGAAGCGGTCGATTTATTCATTCGACCGCCGGAGCGGAGCGAACATCATCACTGGATGTTCAGCATTCGATGGTCGTTGTTCGACGTTGGAACCTCATAGCATTTTAAAAGCCGACCGCCTGACCATCCTTGCGGTGGTCGGAGGCTCCGCAGTATCCCTGCGGCAGGCAGGCGACAAGCTGGGCGCCGCCGAAAAGGCGGGTCGGCGGATCGGGCATCAGGCGGTGGCCGCGGGCGGCCAGCTCCACGGCGACGCCATCCGGCAGGCCGGCCTCGAGGGCCAGGTGGAAGTCCTGCGCCAGGTACCAGCGCGGCGCATCGCAAGCCGCCTGCGGGTTGAGGCCGCCATCGACCATGCGGACCATCATCTGCAGGTGACCCTGCGGCTGCATCAGAGCACCCATCACGCCGAAGCTGAGCAGCGGGCGGCCGTCGCGGGTCACGAAAGCGGGGGTGATGGTGTGATAAGGGCGCTTGCCGCCGCCGATGCAATTGGGGTGTCCCGGCGCCAGGGTGAAGCCCCGCCCGCGGTTTTGCAGGGCGATCCCCGTCTCGGCCACGACGATGCCCGATCCGAACCCCATGTAATTGGACTGGATGTAAGACACCATCATGCCGTTCCGGTCGGCCGTGCTCAGGTAAACCGTGCCGTTTTCGGGCCGGCTCACGGGCTGCGGCGCCAGGGCCCGGTCCATTCGAATCGCGGCGGCGCATGTGTCCAGGAAAGAATCGGTCAAAAGATCCTGCGGATCCACCACCATGGCGGCCGGATCGGCGACGTGGCGCCAGGTTTCCGTAAAGGCCAGCTTCATGGCTTCGACCTGCAGGTGAATGCTGTCGGCGCTGTCCGTACCAAAGCGGCGAACGTCGCATCTTTGCAGGATCCCGAGCGCAATGAGAGCGGCCAGCCCCTGGCCGTTGGGCGGTATTTCGCACAGCTGGACGCCGCGATAGGCCTGTCGCAGTGGGACGACCCATTCTGAACTGTGCCGCGCCAGGTCTTCGAGCGTCACGGCGCCCCCGTCGGCGGCCGCCTGGGCGGCGATGCGCCGGGCGATTTCGCCCCGGTAGAACGTTTCGCCGCCGGTAGCGGCGATTTTCCGCAAGGTGTCGGCCTGCTGCGGGCAGGCGAAGGCTTCGCCGGCGCCGGGCGCGCGGCCGCCGGGCAGAAATGTCCGCGCGAATTCCGCATACCCCCGGTAACGCGCGGGCGCCTCGGCCCAGATGGACGCCACCGCGGGTGTCACCAGAAACCCGTGTTCGGCGTAGCTGA
>JBAPWQ010000070.1:0-6649 GCA_049283795.1 Desulfobacterales bacterium
TCGAGCACCCGCTTGATGACCGATTCGATCTTGTTGGAAGCCCCCTGAACCTGGTCGACAATCTTTTTCATCATTCCGATCGTTTCGGCATCGAGTTGTTCGGCCTTCAGCAGGTCCGCCAGCGAAAAAAGGTAAGAATTGATGCCGGTCAAAGGATTGCGGATTTCATGCGCGATACCGGCCGCGACGCGTCCCAGTGAAATCATCTTGCTTTTCACCCGCAGGAAATGTTCGAGTTCCTGGGAGCGGGTGATGTCCATCAGGTTGATCAGGACGGCATCGGCGCCCCGGTATGGGAACAGGCTGGCCCGGCACTGCAGCCAGCGGATATCCGCATCCTGCTTTTCACTGCCCGAGGGATAGATCCGAAAATCGGTTTCCACCGATTTCTGCTTGCCGCTCATGAGCGCATGATAGCAGCGGGTCACCTTTGTGACATCGTCCGGGTGTATGAAATGGATCAACGTCCCCGGTGAGACCGTGGCGAAGGAGCGGTATAACTTCGTGTGCTCGGGATTCTGATAGATAATGGCGTTGTTCTGGAGGATGCAGATGCCGATCAGCGAGTTTTCGACCAGGGTGCGAAAACGCTCCTCGCTGTCCCGCAGCGCGGCTTCCGAACGCCGGCGGGCCTGATCGAGCTCCCGGTGGTCGAGGGCGTTTTTAACCGTCTTGGTCAGCTCCTCGATCCGGATGGGCTTGCGAAGGTAGCCGTAGGCGCCGCTCTTGAGAGCTTCGACGGCTGTTTCGATCGTGGCATCGCCGGTGATCATGATGACCAGGACACCCGTCGCTTCCTGGCGGATGGCGGCCAGAATCTGAAAACCGTCCATGTCCGGCAGCCGGATGTCCAGAAAAACAAGGTCGAAGCTCTGGCGGCGGATGCATTCCAGGGCCGCAGCCCCGCTGCTGCAGGCCGCCACGCGGTGGCCTTGGAAATCGAGCAGGCCCTGCAGGGTTTCACAGACAATCGGTTCGTCATCGACGATCAGTATGTCGGCGGCACTTGGCATATCTACCTCAGCTATAGGATTCGATCACCGGAAGCCGGCGTGCGAGCGCTGTCCTTTCACCGTTCGCAGGCACCCGGCAGCCCGCAAGGATGCAAAGGCTTCTCATATCGGGCCGTTTGCGTTAACGGGTCGTTCACTTTTCTCAAGGCTGATCCCCGGGGTCATGAACGGAACGGACACCATCGTCTATTTTAATAAAAATTTCTATTTTAATCAAGATCTTATAAACATGGCCGAACGATTTCCGCCGCATGCCCCCCCGCGAGCCGGTTTGGCTGGCAACCGGCGGCGGGAACACGAAAAATTTTTCAGGCGACGGACCGGTCCCCTTCTCCCCATAATTAGGGTGCAGCTGAAGCCACCCCCCTGGAAAAAATGGCGTCCGTATCAGCAACTTCTTGCAATTATTATTGATTAGTTATATATTGTTAGCCATTCGTCGCCCTGCACAAAAACGATTTCAAATAGGATCCTGTTTTTTGTGCCATTTCCTCCCGCTCGACACGATATGCCGCCACCGGCTTCACGAGCGCATCACCCGCGCGCATGAGACACTATGAATTTGACGAGTGACCACTGTACCGAAGATCTGCAACCGGAAATCCGCCCGGCCGCGGCGTTCGAAAAACCGGATGGTCTGGTGGCCCGGGTCGTGGAGCTTTGTGTAAATGCACGCACAGAGGATTTCGGTGGCACCCTGTCACAAATTTTAAGACAGGTCGGATCTTTTTTCCGCGGCGACCGGTGTTATGCGTGCGCTGTGGACGACTCGGGCCGCACCGTTGTCGAGCGCATCGAATGGCGCTCCACGGGCTCGGCATCCCGTCATACGCTGGCAGGGACGCTGCCGATCGCGTTGCCGAACGGACACCTTGACCGGATGCGCCGCGGTGAGATAATCCTTCTTACGGGCCTGTCGCCGCGAGAGTCGGACGGCTGGCAGAAATCGTTTGAAGACCGGTCCGTCACCGTTTCGAGTCTGCTGGCGCCATTGATTAGCGGCGGCGTGCTGACCGGGTTTTTCGGCCTTGATTTCGCGGCCGATGATTTTCACCCGGTGCGCGCGTCCATCGATGCGGTAAAGACGCTGACCGGCATCATCGCACTGGCATGGGCCGGCGCCCGAACCGATAAAAAGAAGCGTCTGTATCAAACCGCCGTCGACCAGGCCGCCGAACTCGTTTTTATCACCACGCGGGACGGCCGGATCCAATACGTCAACCCGGCCTTGGAACGGATCACCGGTTATTCGAGCGCCGAGCTGCTCGGGTGCAATCCGCAGATCCTGGTAAGCAGTCCTCAGAAACCGGATTTATACCAGGAACTCTGTCGCACCATACCCGCCGGTCGGACCTGGCGGGGCCGTTTCACCAATCGCCGCAAATGCGGCACCCCCTACACGGCGGAAGCCGTCATCGTCCCGCTCCGGGACACGGCCGGGTCGATCTGCAATTATGTCGGCGTCCTGCGGGATGTAACCGAGGAAAACCACCTGCAGCGGCAGTTGATCCAGTCGCAGAAGATGGAGGCGATCGGGACGCTGGCCGGCGGTATCGCCCATGACTTCAACAACATCCTCTCCGCCATTCTCGGATATGCCGAGCTGGCCGCCTATGAAATGCCGGCCGACAGCCCCGGCCGACAGGATGTGGCCGAGGTCATCAACGCCGGCAACCGGGCCAAAGACCTCGTCCGGCAGATTCTGACCTTCAGTCGCAAAACCGAGCAGGAATTCAAGCCGATCAATATTGCGCCGCTGCTCAAGGAGGCGCTTAAGTTCCTGCGGGCCTCCCTGCCGTCGACCATCGATATCCGCACCCGCATCACGGCCGAAAATCCCCGCGTTCTGTGCAGCCCCACGATGATTCAACAGATCTTGATGAACCTGTGCACCAACGCCGCTCAGGCCATGAAGGACTGCGGCGGCATTCTGACCGTGAGCCTGGCGGATACCGAGGTCAAGGCCGGCGACATCATTTCCCGGCCGGAACTGCGGCCGGGGCCCTATGTGCGCCTGACGGTGAGCGATACGGGGCCCGGAATGGAGCCGCAGGTTCTGGCACGCATTTTCGACCCCTATTTTACGACCAAGGAAAAAGGAGAGGGAACCGGCCTGGGATTATCGGTGGTGCATGGCATTATCCGGACCCTGAAGGGGTCCATCACGGTCGACAGCCGACCGGGCGACGGGGCGGCCTTTCATGTGTGCCTGCCGTGTGTCACCGGCGACGACGAACCGGCGCTCGTTCACCGGCAGGCGCCGCCCACCGGTACCGAGCGGATCCTGTTGGCGGACGACGAAGACGTGTTGACCGCCATGGGAAAACAGATGCTGGAACATCTCGGCTACCGGGTCACCGTGCGGACCGACAGCCTCGAAGCCTTGAAGACCTTCCGGTCGCATCCGCAGGATTTCGACCTGGTCATTTCCGACAAGACCATGCCGCGCATGACGGGTTTCGAACTGGCGGAGCGCATCAAAGAGATCTGCCCCGACATTCCCGTCATCCTCTGCACCGGCTACAGCGACGAGCTTGAAATCGAGCGCGCGGCCGCACTGGGCGTCAGCCGCCTGGTCGTGAAACCGCTCGGCATGAGCGAGCTGGCCGAAGCAGTCCGTTCGGCACTTGACGCGGCACCGAAGTCCGGGCGGCCTTGAACATCTTCCGAATGGACACGAGAGAATGGAGGCCGGCGCATGAGTGTCATCATCGAACTGTCGATCTTTCCCACGGACAAAGGGGCGAGTGTCAGTCCCTACGTGGCCCGGGCCCTTGCCATCATCCGCGCGAGCGGTTTGCCGTATGTGCTGACGCCCATGGGCACCTGCATCGAGGGCGAATGGCCGGCCGTCATGGCGGTCGTCGACAAGTGTTTTAAAGATCTTGCAACCGACTGCGAGCGCGTGTACCTGACCCTGAAGGCGGACTACCGCAAGGGACGCACCGCCGGACTGCGGCAAAAAATCGCGGCGGTTGAGAAGAAGTTGGACCGCGGCTGAATCGGTTGGCGACCCTTTGGCATCCCGCGTCACCACCCTGTTTTGAGGTTTCCACCATGTCCACCATGCGCCGGCGGGTCACCCGGGGCTTAGCGGTCGGCGATGCGTTCAGCGTCACCCGCACGTTCAGCGCGCAGGAAGTCGCGCAGTTTGCCGACCTCACGCGCGACTTCAACCCGGTGCACTTCGACCAAAGATTCGCCCGTTCCAAAAACATCCCCGCGGTGATTTGCCATGGCCTGCTCGTGGCCGGAATGATAACCCAGATCGGGGGCCAGATCGGCTGGCTGGCTTCCGGCATGGGTTTTAAATTCAAGAAACCCGTTTTCATCGGCGACACCATCACCTGCACTTTCACCATCGGGCAGATCGATGAGCGCAGCCGCGCCGCCGGCAACGCCGTGTACACCAATCAGCAAGGCGAGGTGGTCCTGGAAGCGGATTTGAAAGGAATTCTGCCGGGTCCGGCCGAAAGACGAATCATGCAGGCGATGGTGGCGGAAGGCGACCCCACGAACGGCCGCCGCGGCCTGGACTAGGGCCTGATACGACCGGTTTAACCTCATGACAATTTTCCGGACGGACAGTCTTTCGATTTTTCCTTACCGTTCCGGGCGGGCGCCGGTCCTGGCCCGCAATGTCGTGGCGACGTCTCAGCCGCTGGCGGCCCAGGCCGGGCTGGACATGCTGCGCCGCGGTGGAAACGCCGTCGATGCCGCCCTGGCCGCCGCCATCACCCTGACCGTCGTCGAGCCGACCGGCAACGGGATCGGCAGCGACGCCTTCGCCCTGATCTGGGACGGCCGCGAACTCCATGGCCTCAACGGTTCCGGCCGCTCGCCGGCGGCCTGGTCGCCGCAGCGTTTCGCGTCCTGCACCGACATGCCCGAATTGGGATGGGATACGGTCACCATTCCCGGCGCGGTGGATGCCTGGGCCCGCCTGTCGAGGCGCTTCGGAAAGGTGCCGTTCGAACAGCTCTTCGAACCGGCCATCGGTTACGCCCAACACGGATTTCTGGTGACACCGGCGGTGGCGGCCATCTGGGCCGAGGCGCCCGCGCGTTACCGGGGGTACGCGGAATTCGCGCGCACATTTCTGCCCGGCGGCCGCGCGCCCGGCGCCGGCGAAGCCTTCGCCTGCCCGCAGCAGGCCGACACCCTGCGGAAAATCGCCGCTTCCGGTGGCGAAACGTTCTACCGGGGCGAGATCGCCCGGCGCATCGCCGCCCAGGCGGCCGCCGACGGGGGTGCCGTGACGCTCGAAGACCTGGAGCGGCACACCTCAGAATGGGTCGCCCCGCTCCGCCAGACCTATCGCGGCATCGAACTGTGCGAAATACCGCCCAACGGTCAGGGCCTGGCCGCCCTCATCGCACTCGGGATCCTGCGCCGACGCGACATTCGCCGCTTTGGCACGGATAGCGCCGACAGCATCCACCTGCAGGTCGAAGCCATGAAGCTGGCCTTTACCGAAACCTGGCGCCACGTCGCCGATCCGGCCGCCATGGTGGTGGATCCGCAAGACCTGTTGACCGATTCCTTTCTGGACCAATGCGCCGCCGGAATTCGAATGGACCGGGCCTTGGCGCCGCAGCCCGTGATCCGGCCCGAAAACGGCACGGTTTACCTGAGCACGGCCGACCAGAACGGCATGATGGTGTCTTATATTCAGTCCAACTACATGGGGTTCGGATCGGGCATCGTCGTTGCCGACACGGGCATCAGCCTGCAAAACCGCGGGCGGGGCTTCACCCTGGCGCCGGGACACCCCAATTGCGTCGGCGGCGGCAAACGCCCTTTTCACACCATCACTCCCGCTTTCGTGACTCGCGACGGCCGCCCGCTGCTCAGTTTCGGCGTAATGGGCGCCCTGATGCAGCCGCAGGGTCACCTGCAGATGATCGTCCGGATGGTCGATTACGGCCTCAACCCGCAGGCGGCTTGCGATGCGCCGCGCTGGTATCTGGCACAAGACTTCAGCCTGGCCCTCGAAGCCGGTCTGCCGGATGGCGTCGCTTCGGAGCTGGCCGCCCGCGGCCACCGCCTGATCCCCGATCCGCCGACCCGCCTGTTCGGCGGCGCCCAGCTTGTCGCCTGCCTGCCGCAGGGGTACTGCGGTGCCTCGGACCACCGTAAGGACGGTCAGGCCGTCGGTTTTTAGTTTCCGTCCGCGAAGGGCCCCCCGCAGATTCCGGGCCATACCTGCCGCCAGCCCTTCCCGGGGTGTATAAAAAAGCCTTTACAAAGAGAAACGCTTTTTCTAATTTGATTCCAGGTCCGCCACCGTCGGGCAGTCCGGAGTGTCGCAGCGAAAGACTTTCTCTCCAAAGCACGGTCACGCCCAACCTTTAACCGGATTTTCAACAGGGAGTCGACTATGGAACACCAGTATGACGTCGTCATCGTGGGTGCCGGATTGGCCGGCCTGCGGGCATCCCTCGAGCTGGGTGAAGGCACCCGGGTTGCCGTCCTGAGCAAGGTTTTTGCAACCCGCTCCCACTCCGGAGCCGCCCAGGGCGGAATCGGCGCCGCCTTGGGCAACGAGGAAGAGGACAACTGGGAATGGCACATGTTCGACACCGTCAAGGGCAGCGACTACCTCGGCGATCAGGATGCGATCGAGATCATGACCC
>JBAPWQ010000071.1:0-26330 GCA_049283795.1 Desulfobacterales bacterium
CACTGACGCCCGAAGGCCAGATAGAGCTCTCGCGCAACCTGCAGATCGCCACCGCGGCAGTGGATTCGACCGGCATGTGCCTGTTCATCGCCTTTGCGGTGCTCGACCAGCCCGAGACCTTTCAGGCGCTGATCGACATGATCAACGCCTTTTACGGGATGGAGCTGACGGCGGACGGGGTAGCCGAACTGGGCAAGTCGGTTCTAAAGACCGAGAGAGACTTCAATGCCCGGGCCGGTTTTACGTCCAAACAGGACCGGCTGCCGGAATATTTCCTTAAAGAAGAACTGCCGCCGCACAACGTCACCTTCAAGGTCAAGGACGAGGATCTGGACCAGGTCTTCAACTGGTAATTCGCGCCGGTATAAATCGACCAAATGGGGAACACCACGGGCAGGTTCCCCATTTTTATATAAAGGCTGCCGACCATGGAAAATACGGCACGAAAGACCGTACGACTGCAGCTCGATCCCGCCGTCGTACCGCCGTGCTTTACCCCCCTGTTCTCGCAAGGGGTCCGCATCGGCGCCTGCCTGGAGTGCAGCGTGAAAGAGTTGGTGTGCGGACAGCTCGGGGTACCGGAAGACTACCTCGAAAACCGGGTTCAGACCATTTTTTTAAACGGCCACCCCGTCGATGACGCCGCCGGGGCGATCGTCGGCGAGGGTGCGACGATTGCCTTGTCGGCCGCCATGCCGGGCCTGGCCGGGGCGGTTTTGAGAAAGGGCGGCGTCCTGGCCACCCTCCGTCGGGACATCACCTACCGCACCCAGGGCTCCGCCCACGAAACCTGCCGGGGCCGTGTGACGTTGAAGCTCTTCAACATGACCAGCCGGGAAATCGGCCCCCTACTGCTGGCGTTCGGCATCTTAATCGATGGCGCCGGGTTGAAGGAAGTATTCGACCGCTGCGGAGATTTGCTGCGCCAGGGATGCCGGCAGGCACAATTAGACGGCGGCGCGATCGGCCTCGATGAACTGGCATCGCGCATCGAAAAGGATGACACATATTTACTTCGAGTCGATGCCGCTTGAGCTTTTTCTGCGCGGCCGCAATCTTTCCGGCAGTCCCTGATGGCGGGTTACCCGCCGCCAACCGGAGGAAAGACCCCCAGCCGGCTGCCGTCTTTGAGGATCGTTTCGCGGCCGCCGTGCATCCCATCGACGAAGATGAGCTTGACCTGTTCGGCCGGTACGTTTAATTGCTGCAATACGTCTCCGACCGTGGCACCGTCGGAAATGTCGATGGCGCCGCCGGTATTTTTATCCTGTGCGGTCAGATACCGCGCCAGGGTGGCGTAGAGGTTGATCTCGACTCTCATCTTGTTTCTACCTTCGTTTCCGGATACGACAAGGCATTAAGATAAAGTTTTTGGCAAGGCCAGAAAAAGGCGGCTGTATGGATATCCGCCCACAACCGACACCAGCAGACAAAATTTTTATCTTGAAGCCTTGAAAAACTGTTGGCGCATAACAGGCGTACAGTTATCATAGGTCTGATTTCCTTCTATTTCAAGGCCGTAGGAAGCCAGAGATGACCCTTGACGAAAATTCGGTGCTGGAACAGGCGGTAGCCAATCAATCCCGTTCCTATACGGATCCAGCAGGTCGTGAAATGGCGGTTATCGAAGACGGCCCGGCCCGCAAACTTTCCGACCGCCATGCCCGGAGCCTGCGGGACATCTATCTTGCAGCCCTGGCCCAGGGCACCTGGCCCTGCCGCTACGTGCGCAACCGTGAGATTTTAGCCCTGGAAGATCAGCTGAAGCTGGCCCGGGCGACGGTGGCCGTCATCGGCGCCGGCGGGTTGGGAGGCACGGTCCTGTTACTGCTGGCCCGCATCGGGGTCGGCTCTCTGGTAGTGGTCGACGGGGACGTTTTCGAGGAAACCAACCTGAACCGGCAGGCGCTCGCCGACACCGCGAGCATCGGCGAGCCCAAGGTGCAGGCGGCAGCCAGGAATATAGGCGCCGTCAATCCGGCCGTCGCGGTGACCGTGTTTCAAGAAAGAATCGATGCTTCCAACGCCGAACATATTCTGACCGGAGCGCAGGTCGTGGTCGATGCCCTGGACAACATCCCCGCCCGGATGACGATCGTCGGCGCCGCCCGCAGACTCGGGATTCCCCTGGTTCACGGCGCCCTGGCGGGTTTCGACGGGCAAGTCATGACCATTTTCCCTGAAGATCCCGGTCTGAAGAGGATTTACGGCGAGCCGCAGCCCGTGGAAAGCGATCCGGGACGTCCGGAAGCCGTTCTCGGTGTGCCGGCGCCGACCGCTGCCATCGTCGCGACGCTCCAGGCCATGGAGGTCATCAAAATCCTGCTCGGCCGCGGGCAGCTCCTGCGCAACCGCCTGCTGCACATCGATCTGGAGGGCAGCCGGTTCGAGAGCTTCAGTTTTTAACGCCGTGCCGTCAGATGAATAAGTCTTTGTTGAATTACAGCACCCTTTCCAGCTCCTCTCTGGCGGTTGAGGCCCGGAGATCGAATTCATCCCAAAAAGGCCGGTCTTTTTCGCGCCAGCCGCGGCCGAACTTGCGGTCGAAAGATGGCTTTAACCGTGAAAACCATGTGTAGCGCTTATGGCGGGACCCCTGGCGAGCCTCCAGCAGGTCTGCCAGGTAGGTTTCGATATCCGTCATCTCGTCCTTGGGCAAATAAACGCACGCCCCGGACCGGACCGACCGGACGAGGGTATCGGCATTCAGCGCATGGGCCGTCAGCATCAGCACGGGAATTTTTTTTGCGGCAGCCACCTTCAACAACTCGAGACCCCTCACGCCCATGATGTCGACGATGGCGGCATCATAGGTGTTGGCCGCTAAAAATTTCACGGCGGTTTCATAGCTGGACGCGGAATCGACGAGGCACGTGTCGAGCAGTTCGGTCAAAGTTTCACGGATATCCGGCTCATCGTCGACAACCAGCAGGCGTTTGCCTTGCAATATGTCATCGGATGACATTGTCGCCTCCTCTTTTCTCGTCAACCGGCGCTGCAAAGAATTCCTCCGCCGGCAGCCAGGGATTTACTTTTATGCCTTCCCTCTTCTGATTCCCCGCCTGAATTCTCCCGCACCTGACCGCGACTCAGGCGTCCGGCTGCGAAGGAAACCGCACGACGAAAGTGCTGCCGCCGTTGGACCGGCACGCCGATGCCTTGTCGATGAAAGGGCAGCGGGAGATTCTCCCCGGACAAAGATTTCTTTCCCGCGATAAGAAGGAGCAGCGGCGGCTGACGAATTCAACCGTGAACCCCAGCCGGTTCGCAAAGGATTTCATCCTCAGCAGGTCGGCCCCAGTGCCGCCCGCGTTGAAATCATAAGGTCTTTTGGAAGAATAGAGGGCCGTAGGCTGGGTATGGAAAAATCCGCCGAAAATCATTTTCTGGTCTTCGGCGGCAATCCCGACGCCGAAATCGGTAAAGGTGATCCGGGTCTCGTCTCCACTCGTCTCCACGGCGACCTCTATGGCGCCTTCATCGGGCGTGTTCTCGATCGCGTTTTTCAAAAGGCCCGAGCAGACCTTGTCGAGAACATTCCAGTCGGTATGGATGACGGCCTCTTCGTTCAGACGCTGGATCAGCCGAACCTCACGGCTTCCCATGGCCGCGAGGGCGCGCTCGCACGCGCCTTTTATAAACGTGGCCACGTGGATGCACTCCCCCGCGAAGTCATCCTTTCCTCTGAAAGAAGCCAGCCGCTCGGCCAGCACGTGCTGGACTTCCGGATAGCGCTCGGCCTGCTCCTCGAAGATCTCGTCGAGCAGGTTCAAGGCCGCCCTGGAGACGTCGTGGCAAGGACCGGCGTCCGCAACATGGCACTGTAAAATATCGTCGATCTGCTCCTGAAGCGCCTTCAGCCGCTTTACGCTGCGCTCGCCCCTGAGCAGGATCTTTTCCAGATGCGCGAGATCACCTTGCGCCGCCTTTACGGAGACCTGGCGCAGCACACAGGCAATGACCGCCAATGGGGTCTTGATTTCGTGCGACAAATGATCGATCGCCCGCTGCTTGGCCATATCGAGCGCTTTGAGTTCTTCGTATAACCGGGCGTTCTCGAGGGCGATCGTCACGTAGTAGGATGCGGCGGTCAACAGGTCCAGGTCATCGGCATCGAAGTCGCCGCTTCTTTTGTTCAAGGCCTGCAGGGTCCCGATACAGTGCTTTTCGCGATTGATCAGCGGCGTACAGAGGATGTTGCGGGTGCGCCGACCGGTCTTCTTGTCGACGTCGGGCAGAAAACGCGGATCGTTATAAGGATCGTTGCTGATCAGGGCGGACTTCGTCCTAAAGACCCAGCCCGCGATCCCGTTGCGGGGGGAGATGCAGGCGGCGTTTGGCTTCAGATCGATCGAGGCGCGAGACAACAGGTGCTCGCCAACCGCATCGTAGAGAAACACCGAGGCCAGCTCGCTCGACACGATCGCGGCGGTTTGCTGCATGATCAGGTCGAACAGGGCCTCAAGGTTCATCTCGCTGGTGACCGCCTGTCCCAGTTCGCAGATCATTTTGTACCGGCGGGTGAGATCTCCGATGGACGGGTCGATACCGTTCCGCGCAACCTCGAAACATTGGCGTTCCCTTTGCCCCCTCCGCAGCATGGGTTCCTCGTTTTCTTTATCGGTTACACTATGGGGGTCATGCCCTCCTCGGCCCCTGACTCAATGTTCTGATCCGAGACAAGTCTCGAATCTATTTCTCTGAAATAAAAACATTGATTAGGGTCGCGGGTAAGGCCCGCCTTGGCTTTCTTACGACTTCACTATGTTCTCGTAAATCGTTTTTCTTCCTTTTTCCAATGAGCTTTTTGACCTCATCAGTTATGATGTCCCAGGCAAAATCGAACCTTTCGGTTTCAAAATAGTGCTCCAGTGCTGTCAATACGTCATCATCCCTGTAAAGCCCGGCATTGAAAGCCGCTGCGATACGGACTTTACGGCACCGATCCTTCAACCCTTTTAAAACGGCCACCTTAGCCGTTTTACATTGCATGAGGCTTAAATTTATAAGAGCCCACCGACGACAGGAAGATTTCGGCGATTTTAGGGCACAATCCTTGAACCATTCGTTAGCGTCGACTTCATTTGATTGGAGCATTTTGATAATCTCTGTTCGCAATTCGTGACTTACTGACTCAACCGACATCGAACACAGAACATTTATAAAGTCGGCATCAACCGTCAACCTTTCCAATTCTTGAACTGAATCAAGAGGTAGAGTATCCTTGTATGTGTCTTTTAGCTGACTTAGCAAGACGCTGTTTTTCATCGCCCCCCCCTTCCTGTATTTTCCACGATGAATTAGAAAATTTGGGATTAGATTTTGACCGGCTGCTATTAGGTTCAATGAGGATAGTGTTCAATTCGCATGCAGGCGGCCATTGGCGGCCCGGGCACAAATCTTACAGATGTTAGCCGCCGCTGCTTCTGCATACCGTGACCTCGTGGCCGCTCCGAACAGGACTCGGATCAGTTCAATCGCTCCTCTCCATTTTTGCACCCCCTTTTACCGGCATTCGGGCCTTCGCCCCGGATGCCGGCGATCGATCGATTCGCATTCATCCCGGCAGTTCCGGACACGGCAGCGGAACATCTTCATTGATTGCCGCTGTTGTCCAGCCAGATGGCCGTTAAGAATGTGGCGTTCAGGCTTTCCTGAAACTGCTTGTTCAGATAGTAATCGACCCGGTGTCTATTCAGGGCGGTACCGTTGGCCTCCAGTTCGCGAACCAGGCGATCCTTGTTGGCACTCAGGTAAATCGCTTTGAGAATCGCCATCCGCGAACAGCCGCGGAGATTCTGCGAGCGCGAATCCCACAGGTCTCCCTTGCGGTCGCAGCAGGTAATTTTTTTGTCGATGCAGTTGGCATAAAATGCCGCCGGGTCCTTTGCAACGTTCATCTCTCCAAAAGTCAATGCAGCGCCGCAGATGACCCACCCGATTAAAACGACTGAAATAATGAGTTTCTTCATGCCCTTCCTCCTTTCAGTGCCTTGTGTTTTTCAACCGGTTCCGACACTCTCAAGAGCAGTATCGGTGCCAGATCGTCCGGGAAGCGCGGAAATCGGTTGCTGACGTTCCTATCTTTCCGATATTAAAAACATATTTAATTTTCAGGACATTTTTTATAATGAGGGTGACACCGGCAGCATCACCTAAAATTGTAAAGTTAGTTGACGAGCGTGGGGGCGTAACCATATAGATAGTTTGCAGTCTTGATCCCTGCTTTACGATAAAGGTTTTGGCAAACCGTCATAACCTCCTTCTGGCTTTTGGTTGAAAAATACAAGACGGCATTGGAAACATTTCAAAATGACCGGACAGCTCGATCAGTCACTATTAAATTAATGTGTGGGAGTTCACAGATAGTGCACGGATTGAAAATATTAAGAGGCTTTAATGACAGGGCGGGATAAATTGAAAAACTAAATTGATAGGGGAAATGGCATAAGACATTAAAATTTCTTAAAATTTATATCCAACACCAAATCCGAAATAGTGAACTATGTTTTCATAGGTACCGCTAAGGATGGAATTGTTAACCGTACGATCTTCATAAAGAGCAAGCATGTAAAATACATCGAGCCAGTAATTACCGCTCTTATACCCTATGCCCATCGTGATGTTATGTTGATCAGCGTCGGGCGCAGCCGGAGAAAGTGTGAGATCCGGTGCTGGAGACTCCACAAAGGCGTAACCGGCCCTTAAAGCCAATTTCTCTCCTGCGAGGTACTCTATGCCTGCCTTAAATAGCCATGAATTTTTCCAGTTATTATATAAGGTTGTGTCAGTAAGGCCGGAATTGGGTATTTCATTCTCGAAATCAATCTTAGTTTTATCATACCGAGACCATCCGACCCACTCGACATCCACTCCGATAGTCAATTTCTTACTGGGGAATATAGCCAAACCAAGACTTAGAATTGGAGGAAGGTTCAATTCAGAACTCACATCGGTTTTAAAGGAATCACTGCCGAAAATCGGCTGAAGAATAGGGGCGATTCGTCTATATTTTGCATCGCCCTCAAGATCGACATCAACCGAACTCCTGAAAGCAGCCCCCAAACGCACCCAATCGCTTGGCTGGTAAAGGATACCGAAATCATAGCCCCAGTTGCCTCCGTCAAGTTCGAGCTCAAAAGTCCCCTCTGAGGCGCCAAGAATTGACTGATCAACCTGGTTTTGGGCATCGTTTATAGCGTACAAATAATATACGCCAAGGCCAAGAAATAGATGCGGTGTTATTTTCCATGCCATGCTGGGGTTGATTGCCAAGGTAGCAACGAGGCTTTCAGTGGATACAAAACGGGTGATGCCATCGTCAGGCCATTTGCGTCCTCCGATGCCAAAGGGCGCGAATATCCCAACACCAAACGCATAATCTGATGAATCCGGGTTCCAAGTCAGATATAAGTTAGGAGGAAAATAGTATCGCTGTTCAGTATTCTCGGATTCACCAGTTGGTGTGGTAAAAGATGTTTCGGGCGCAAGAACGGTAACTCCACCATACACCTGAAAACCAGCAAGATTCCCGAGGCCTGCGGGGTTGTACAGGATGGCTGACGGGTCATCAGCAATACCGACAAAAGCGGTACCCATGCTGGCCGCTTTTGGACCGTGAACCGGACCGCCAGCAATACTGAAACCAGATGTAAATTGTATGACAACCGACAAAATCAAGAATATCCGAATCCAACACCCGGCAACTAAAATTAGGTTCATCATCGTCCTCCCTTTAACCAGCGGTGCAGATAGAAGGTCAATGGTGAGGGCATTAATTCATCCGATTCTTGACCAATAAACGAATTTCATTTGTTTTATTGCTTGGTTCGACCCCATATGCAGAGAACAAAATTTTTCTGCAGCGGTCAAAAATGACTAACGCATCAGCCTTTCGACCTAGACTGGAATAACAAATCATCAGGCGTTGATAAAACTTTTCTACAAACTCATCGATGGCAAGACCGCGTTTGTAGAGCTGAATTGCATTCTGCCACCTTTTTTCTTCTTCCAAATACATGCCCATAATTTCGATTAACTGCACAAAAAGGCCGCGCAACCTTTCTCTTTCAGATATGACCGGCGCTCCCCAATCCTCGAGTTGCAAATAATCACCTCGGTAATATGAAATTGCCTTTTCCAGTTTCAATATATTCATTTCAAAATTCAATTTCATGCTTTTCGGGTTAATAGATGGGAGCATATCACTGGCGATTTTGTCAAAGGCCCAGCAATCAACAAAGCACTTACACTTATCTATCGTGACTTTGCCGTCCGCAACCTGTATCAAATTAGGAATTTCCAACAATTGTCGTAATCTATAGAGGGCAGTGCTGAAGGCCCGGTGGGCGGAATACCCGTCGGCTTCCGGCCACAGAATATCGGAAAGTTGCTCTGCCGGAATGCATATACCTCCTAAGGTTATAATAAGCTTAAGCAATCTTAATGGCACTTGTTGTACTTTGCCAGCGAAACTGAGCGTCTGATCTTCTTTGTCGATACGAAACTGCCCCAAAGTATAAATTTTTAAAGGCCACGGCCATTTTCCTAAATGAATAGGAGGCGATGAGGGGACCAACCGCCGAACGTGAACAACATAGTTAAAATATTCTGTCTCGATATTATTTTCGAGTGCGAAAACACAAAGATCTGCGGTAGCCTCCGGTTGATCTACGTAAGTGACTACATATCCAGTGTCTTTGGCTAACGCTGCCGCCTGTTTTAGCAAAACAGCGCAAGCCGCTTCTTCTCCTTCTTTTAAAGCAAACTGAGCTTTTAAAAATAATACGAAAAGTGCAAAGGTTCTGCTGCTGTAAATTTCAGAAAGTTCCAGGACATGTTCCAACAAATCTTTCGCTTCTTCAATTTTCCCCTGCGCATGAAGAATTTGCATTAATATCATTCGAGATAGGGATATACCCATAGGAGACCCTATAAGATCTTCAGTCTTCCTCGTTATCTCCGCGTGAACGAATGCTTCATTGTAATCCCTACTAATCAATGCCGTTCGGGCCTTAAGAAAATGATAAAAAGACTTGTCCCAGGCACGAAGATGCCCTTGCCAATTATCCAGAGTTTTAAAAAGTTTTCGAGCGGATATAACATCATTTTGATTTAGCACATTCGAGATTTCATGTCCGATCAACATAAAATCGTATAAGTGGACACCGGACTCATTTGATAATGCAAGAGCATTGGTAACGACCTGGCTGCATTTGGCCGAATTCCCAACCATGGCGATCAGCGTTGCTTCAATTAAATACCTATTCAATATCTGGACTGGAGAATCTTGCTTCTCCGTGATCAATGGGTCAATTTTCTCGATGATCGTATAACCATTTAAAAAATCTGCTTTGTAACAAATAAAATACCAAGCTATCTGGCATAAAACAGAAACCATGAATTGAGAATTCCGCAATGTTGTTTTTTGATTGAGAAATCGCTCGACCCAAAACTCAATTTTCGGGTGCTGGGGTCTTCGAGCAATTAAAGCTGTGACAATGCTGCCTCCAACCCTGAATTGGAGATCGATATCAGGACATGTTTCAATCTCAGCTTCAAGATCAACATAATGATCGATCCATTTATCTAAAACCGTAAAGTCCTCTCCTCCATAAAATGTGGAATCAAGAATTCCAGCAAAGCTTAAGAGCCTGCAAAACATGTCCTGCCCATCAGTTGCTAAGGTATACGCTCTTTCAAAGATTTCGCAACTCACCAGGGGCTCAAATGTGATGCGCGCAATTGCGGTCCAATATAAAAGCCAAGGCGATTGATCCCTTAAAGTCTCCGGTATGCGAGAAAGCCAGCTTAACAATAAATTGTTTCTGCCTTGTACTATCAATTCTAAAGCATTCTTCATTATGGCCCTTATTGCCAAGTCATAGCCTTCGCAAGAAAAATAAAGAGAAATCGCTTCTTCGATGTTACCGGATCGCTCTAAAATATCTCCGGCCATTTTTCTCGTAAGCAAAATTTCTTCTGAGTTCATCCACTCTTGTGCTTTTTTTTGCAAGAACTCGGCAAACAAGGGATGGAATCGAAAGGTTAGTCCGGTTTCGTCTGGTTGATTGATAAAAAAGTTAAGCCGCCGCAGATCAAGCAATATATTTTTTGCATTTTGATTTCCCGTCAGAGCAATGGCCTCGTTCGCCCTTATGTCCGTTAAAAAAGAAGATTTGATTAAAAATTCCTTCGTTTCATCATTGATAGAATTAAAAACTTCCTCCGCAAAATAATCAAATATTTCTTCTGGTATTTTGTCAGGAAGATGGTAATTTGTCTTTTTTGTTCTGATAAACTGCCACATCAGTGAGAGTCCAGCAACCCATCCCTCGCATCTCTGGTGTATTTCTTTTTTTATCTGGTCGGAAACTGGCGCAGTCGCCTTAAGGTCTATTATGGATGAGGTTTCATCAAAATCGAGCTTTAGATCGTCCCAGGTTATGTTTCCCATTTTGCAGTGAGCCTTCAGGCGTACAAAAGCAGCTGGTAGCGCTGTGCGGCTCAAAATCAAGGTTCTAAAGCCTGAGGGTAAATGAGTCAAACCGGCGTTTATTAAATTGTGGAGAGGTGAATCCAGAACAATATTCTGGTAATTATCATAAACAAAAATGGCCGGCTGTTTTAGCGAGGAACCAATTTTCTCAAAAAATCGTCTGGAAAAGACCTCTGCTCCAAAGACATATTCAGGGGTGAAAAAAGGAAACTGCAAATGATCTTTAGGCAAGTTTGCTGAAACCGCTTGTCCCAAATAATAAAAAAAGGTGGCGGGTTCATTGTCGCCAGCATCGATTTGGTACCATATGCATGGTAATCTGCGAGATTCAATGTAGCTGCTTGTAATCGTCGTCTTACCGCTGCCAGCTGGCCCGGTTATCCATGTCAGCAGCAATTCACGATTATTATCTAAAATGTCGAATAGACGGTTGCGATAATAAGAACCGGCAATCCTTGGTCTGCAAACCTTTGTGATATTAGCTACTTTATGGTCCATGATATGTACTGGTAATTCATGAAATTAAAAAACTCATAAGTGAAAATCGGTCCCGTCAGAAACGTCCTGGTAATTGTCGAAAACCAGAAAACGCTTCGGGTTCAGTTCTTTAAACAGCTGTTCGAAAAACCGTCGCGTGAACAGCGACAGACCGGTGAGATGCTCGGTCGTGAGCAGTGGCAATTGCGATTTTTTTTATTTTCGTCCTGAATTGATTGCACCGCGTGCCGCAGGTAATAAAAAAAGATGCGGGATCACGGTCGCCATCATCGATCTGATACCAAAGACAAGGGATATCGAAGGCTTCCAGGTAGCTGGACACCAATGTCGTTTTACCCGCACCGGCAGGGCCTTGAATCCAGATGTTCGGAGTGCTGCGGAGGTCGTAGAGAACTTGAAAAAGAGTGTCGCGTAGCAGGGCCCCTTTCGTGTTGGGACGGGCGAATTTAGCCATCGCTGGCTTGCGTTCTACCATCTCCAACTCCCAATAATCACCGTTTATTGGTAATTTCAGGAAAAAGAGTCTCAGCTATTTGTTAGCACAGGCTTGTATAGGCTTCAAGATAAAAAATTTTGGCAAGGATTAATGCCAGCCCGTATCAATTACCACCGTGTTCCGGCCGGGGCGCACAGTGGGCATTGCGGCGCGCACCGGGGACATAGCGGGTGCAGTTGGTCGCAGAAGTGGAGCTGGTAAGTCCCGTCGCCGCAGCCGGCGCACACCAGGGGGTCGAGGGTTTTGTCGATCGGATTGTAATAGAGCGTGAGCGGTCTTTGCCGCCGCCCGATGGTTGCGTTGCACAACAGCTTGACGGCCGGCGTGCGGATCAGCATCGCCCCGCTGAGGCCGAAGGAGACCTTGATGCTGTATTTTTTAAACAGGTCGTGTTTCTTTTTTTCCATTTCCTCGGGAATCAGCCGGATCTTTTCGCTTCTCTCGTGCATCAATTGGTCGGAGAGGCCCGGACGGGCCATTTTTTGGGTCATTTCCTGTTTCAGGTCGCCGTAATAGGCTTCCAGGTTGGCGACATCTCGACTGAACCTGCGGTTCATGCTGGCGCGAAACTCCTGGATCTGCGCATCCATGATCTGCGCGGCGCGGCGCCTGACCCACTGGATGACCAGGCTCGTTTTATCCTTATCCAGAGCGATGCCCCGGCCGGCCGGCTCGGGTTTCTTATCGGCGGCTTCGAGCCGGGCGCTTAAATCGCCGACCGGCGCGCCGGTCTCGAGATTGAACGCCAGGGGCAGGAGCCCTTCTTTCTGCTCGTCGCTTTGGGCCAGATAGCGGCAGGCCAGCGCCAGGTACTCGGTCAGCACCGGGGCCGTCTTCTCGACTTTGACCAGCGCGCCGCGAAAGGTAAACGACTCCTGCAGCAGGCGTTCGAAGCCCTGGCTCTTGATGTAGTGAAAAGAGAGCCGGAGGGTGGTAAATGGTATCTTCTCGCAGGCCGCCTCCGCAATTTTTTCCAGCAGCGGCGAGCCGTAGTGAACCACATGGTCATCGGTCTCCCGGGCGCCGATTTTGATATTGCAAAAGTCCGGAACACCGATACGCCGGGCCAGCTCCCGGGGCGAGAGGATGTCCAGGCCATCTCCATGCGCCTCGACCTCCGCGCCCTGGCTGATGAAAAAGTTCCGCACGAACTCACCCAGGCCGTGACTGGAATCAGAGTTCATAATTCTCTCCGAAAAGCTTCTCATCCAGCGTGCGGGTTTTTTCATACTGCTTCTTGGATCGCTTCAGCTCCGCGGCCAGCTGCGCGAAGCCCTTTTCGCGGTCCGCCGGTGAGGCCGACTGCAGCCAGATCTCATACACCCGGTCGGAAAAATCCTTGTCGCCGCTCACCCGCCCCAGCACCATGTCGATCTCGCCAATGACCATCTCGAACATGTTGATCTTGCGGTCCAGGATCTCCAGGATGTAATCCTCGATGCTGCCGGCCGCGCACAGGTTGAATATCTGCACCTCGTTTACTTGGCCGATGCGGTGGAGCCGGCCGATCCGCTGTTCGATCTTCATGGGGTTCCAGGGCAGGTCGTAGTTGACCATCTGGTGACAAAATTGCAGGTTGCGGCCTTCGCCGCCGATTTCGGTGGTAACGAGGATGTCTCTGGCTTCACGGAAGCTCTGGATCTGCTCATCCTTGGCCTGGTTGCTCATCTGGCCGTGAAAAACGGCATGGGCAATCTTTTTCGAGGCCAGAAAATCCGTGACGTGTTCCAGCGTGCCGACAAATTTGACGAAGATGATTTTTTTGCCGGGCCTCGAGCGCACCAGTTCGTTCAGGATCCGGTTCTTGCTGGTGTCCGCCATGGACCGGGCCAGGTGGCCGATGGCCTGGATCTGCTTGCGGTGATCCGCGGGCAGGTCCTTTTTCTCCAGCATGCGCGCAAGGGTCAGTTCCACCGCGCGTGGCGAGGAGCCGGCCTCGGCCAGCAGGTTTTTGAGCAGCAGCCGGTTGCCGACGCCGTCGACGCCGTTAATGGCCGCAACCAGCCGGCTGATCTGCTCGTACAGCTCTTTTTCGGCGGTGGTCGGCTCCACCCGGATGGTTTCGGCAAAACGCGGCGGAATGTTGATTTTGGCCAGGGCGCGGGTGTTGCGGATCATCACCTGGCCCAGCAGTTCCTTGAGCCGCGAGCGGTTTTGAGGGCTGGTGGGATCGCCACGGGTCATGAACTCTTCGCGGAAGGCGGTGGCGGTCTTCAGTTGGCCGGGCTTGAGCAGGGTAATCAGGTTGTATAGCTCCAGCAGGTTGTTTTCGACCGGCGTGGCGGTCAACAGCAGCAGGAACCGTTTTTTGAGTGCGTTGACCAGCTTCCAGTTGAGGGTCTGACGGTTTTTCAGGTGGTGCGCCTCGTCGACGATGACGATATCATACTCCCTGCGGGTGACGGTCTCCAGGTTGCGTTTGCTTTTGGCCAGATTGATCGACGCCAGAATGAACGCCTGGCCCCAGAAAGCCTCCTGATTTTTACGATACTCCGGGTCATCGGTGGAGGGAAAATCCAGGCCGAATTTGGTCTTCAGCTCCTCTTTCCATTGGCTGACCAGCGGCGTCGGGGTAAGAATAAGTGCGTTTTTGACCATCCCCCGGTGAATGTATTCCTGCAGCACCATGCCGGCCTCGATGGTCTTGCCCAATCCGACCTCGTCCGCCAGAAGGGCGCGCCCGCGAAAAGTTTTCAAGACCTTGCGGGCGGTTTCCTCCTGGTACCAGAAAGAGCGGATGTCCCGCAGGGTCGACAGGCAGATCAGGTTTTCAAAAGAATCCCGGAAGCGGATGCGCCGGGCCTCGAGCGCCACCTCGTATTGCAGGGGGCTCGAGACGACCCCGGCGGACAAGGCGGCTCTAAAAGTCTCCTCGTTGATGACGACGCTTACGGGAATTGCCGGCAGCGGCGCGCCGGCCGCCTTTTGTGGGGAAGGCCGGGAGGGCGGTATGGGGGTGGTGCTTTCTTTTTTGGATTCCGGCTGTCCGGCGCGGCCACCGGCAGCCGTCCTCGGTGCCGTGCTATTTGGTCCGGATTCGAGGCGAAAGCGACAGTAATCCCGGATGCGCAGCAGTTCGGTGCGCAGACGTTTGTTTACAAACCGTAGTTTTGGCAATCGCTTGGCGAAGCGGTCGTACACCTCAAGGGCGAGTTCGAATTGTTCGCCCATGCTCAATAAATTGATATACATCGGCAGATGCTCGTCATCCAGCCGGTCGCATCGATACAGCCGGGAGAGTCCGTCGAGTTCGGTCGCGTGATCATCGAGCTGGTGGCCAAGATGGGCAAACTCCTTCATGGCCGCGATATTTTTGGGATCCAGCTTCAAGACCCTTCTGATCAACTGCAGCGCCTTCTCATATTTACCCTGGTCCCGGTACCACAGTGCTTCGTGAAAAAAATAATCCACTTTTTCAGATCGCAGGCCGGCTATGAGTGAGCTGCGCCGTTCTTTGAGCCGGGCTTGGCGGTCGGTCTTTTTTTTCCTGGAATTTCGCGTCTTCATGGCAATTATGGCGATGAAAGCGGTTGACGGGTGGGAGGCGCGCGGAACACCGGCCGGCAACGCAGGCCGTGCCGACTGTACTATTTTTTTCAGGCTGGCTGCCGGCTCCGGAAGTGGCCAACTTCCGCAACTCCCCGCCTGCTGCGGGAAGGGTCGGTATCTATCGTGTCTGCGGCGTGACAAGACTGGAATCGATAGTCGGGCCTGCAGCCTCTTGCCGCCAGCCACGCACTGCAGCCGGTCTTCCTGAGCTTGCGGAAAATTACACATCTCCGGACTGGAAACCGGCCCTTGTCCTTAATCCTTTTTAAATGGGCCCAAGTTAGCATTGCAGCGCCTTTTGCGTCAATGAGATTTGAGAGGCGGGGAGTGGACGCTCGGACAGACCCAATATCCAGAGAACCGAAACGAGTTTGTGATTTTGAATTTTTTGGTCATTGAGATTTATTTGTTATTTGTCATTTGAATTTTGGAATTTTTCACTGAAGCATTTGAGTTTCTTCTTCGATCAAGCTGGATGCTATCAGCCAGCGGCGTCGTTCAACCCTGAACCGCTCAACCTTGGTTACAAGCCGCCTCTTTCTGAACTGCCAAAAATCTTTATCTGAAAGTCGATAGGGTGCGCCCTTGCCGGTCGCAAAAAAAACACCCCCTCCTGAAAAAGGAGGGGGTGTTTTCTAATATCCCTTAAAACGGGAAATTACATTACGGTGACATTGACGGCAGCCGGGCCTTTTTGCCCCTGCTCGATGTCGAAGCTGACGCGGTCGCCTTCACTGAGGGATTTGAAACCGGTGGCGTTGATTGCTGAGTGGTGCACAAACACATCCGGCCCGTCTTCCTGCTCGATGAACCCGAACCCTTTTTGGTCGCTAAACCATTTTACAGTTCCGTTGGTCATGGTGATATCCTCCTTTCGTATAATTTTCAACGTCTCAAACTGGAGGATATCTCTTTTGCAACGGATGGGTCCTTCAGAACGAAACTATCCCACGATTTAGAAGCGGGACTTCATTGATAAATTTCAAGATAACCGTTAATGCATCAAATAGCAAGGCCTAATTTCGATTTATTCGCAAAGCTCGAACAGGGCCGCCGCGCCCATGCCGCCGCCGACGCACATCGATTCGATGCCGTATTTGACGCCGCGGGCCTTCATGTTGGCCAGCAGGGTGGCGCACAGCTTGGCCCCGGTGCACCCCAGCGGGTGCCCGAGGGCGATGGCGCCGCCGTTGATGTTCACTTTTTCCGGATCGAGGCCCAGTTCGCGAATGCAGTAAAGCGCCTGGCAGGCAAAGGCCTCGTTTATTTCAAAAAGCCCGATATCGGCGATATCCATTTTGAACAGATCGAGCAGCTTCGGAATGGCGTAACGCGGCCCGACGCCCATTTCCTCGGGTTTACACCCCACCGTCGTGTAGCCCTTCAGTTTGGCGATAGGCTGCAGGCCGAATTCCGCGACCTTCTCCGCACTCATGATGACCGCTGCCGCGGCCCCGTCGGTCGTTTGGGACGAATTACCGGCCGTCACCGTGCCGCCGGCCGCAAAAACAGGGTGCAGCGAGGCCAATCCTTCACGGGTCGTGTTCTCCCGAATGCCGTCGTCGAAGTTCTGGACAAAGGTTTCCTTCTTGAAGGTGCCGTCCTTTTGCCGCACGAATTTTGTGGCCGGTGTCGGCACCAGTTCGGTAAAAAGGCCGTTTTTTTTGGCGTTGGCGGCGCGCATCTGCGACTGGTAAGCGAAGGCGTCCTGATCCTCGCGTGCGATCTTGTAGCGGCGGGCGACGTTCTCGGCCGTAATGCCCATCGACACGTACAGCCCGGCATGCTCCCGGGTGTACTCCGGGTGCGGGCGGGGCATATAACCGCCCATGGGGACATAGGTCATCGACTCCACCCCGCCGCCGATAACGACATCGGCCCAGCCGGCCTTGACTTTCAGGGCCGCGTTCGTAATCGCCTCCAGGCCCGAAGCGCAGAACCGGTTAACGGTTGCGCCGGTCACCTCGACCGGAAAGCCGGCAATCTGGCTCACGATCCGGCCGATGTTCAAGCCCTGCTCGGCCTCGGGAAAACAACAGCCCACCATGATATCTTCGATGTTCTTTTTCTGAAGATTGGGCGTGCGGTCCACCGCGGCCGTCAGGATAAAGGACAGCAGATCCTCGGGCCGGGTGTCGCTGAAAGCCCCTTTGACGCGTTTGCAGCCCGGTGTCCGGACGGAAGTGACGATATAGGCCTCTTTCATATCCCTACCCCTTTCTGATACACTGCCGATGCAGGCATTTCATCATAAGCGCTCATGGTTAACATCTGTCGCCGCAACGCCAGATAGCTGCCGGTCGATCAATTCCGCAGCGGCTTTCCCGTTTTGAGCATGTGGTCGATCCGGGCAACGGTTTTTTCCTGCCGCAGCAGATCCATGAATGTCCGGCGTTCGAGCGTCAGTATCGCTTCTTCATCCAGTTCGCCGTTGGCGCGCACCTCTCCGCCGCTGATGACAAACGCGATTCGCCTGGCCAGCAGGGCGTCGTAATCGGAGATAAAGCCGCCTTTGTGCATGTTGTAGATTTCGGCCGCAATCATGCCCTGGGCCGACTCGCCGAACACTTTGATCTTGCGCCTGACGGGCGGCGCATACCCTTCGTCCACCATCTTCAGGACTTCCTTCTTGGCCTCGCCGACCAGGTAGTCGCGATTGAAGACAATCCGGTCGCGCACGCCGAGAAAGCCGTTGGCGCGGGCATCGGCGGCCGAGGTGGAGACCTTGGCCATGGCGATGTTCATGAAAACCGGAATGAAGAACCGCCCCAGGTCCACCTCGGTCACCGCGGCGGGAATCGTCTCGATAGTCCGGCGCCACAAATTCAGGCAGCCCCCGCCAGCCGGCAGCAGTCCGACGCCGATTTCCACCAGGCCCATGTAGAGTTCGGCGTGCGCGACGATCCGGTCGACCGCCAGGCAGACCTCGCAGCCCCCGCCGAGGGTCAGGCCGAAAGGCGCCGCCACGACCGGAAACGGGGCATACTTCGCGCGCTGCAACACCATTTGCAGATCGTGCACCATCTTTTCGATGTCACCGAAGCGGTTCTCCTTGACGGCCGCCAGAATCCCCTTCAGATCGGCGCCGGCCGAAAAAGCCCCCGGCATTCCGCCGGCCTGGTTGCCGATGACCAGCCCGGACCCGTTGGCGTCGACGAAATCGAGGGCCTTGGCCATGAAATCCAGGATTTCGGCATTCAGAGCGTTCATCTTGGTGTGAAACTCGAGGCAGGCCACGCCGTCGCCGAGGTCGATCAGGGTCGCGGCGGCACTGTCGCTGATGACATTGCCGGCCCCCTTGAGCGACGCGAGGGAAACGATGCCCGGGCTCAGGCTGAGTTCCCGGTAGCGGCCGGTGGCAAAATCGAAATAGGAGCGCCGGCCTTTTTCGGTCTTGTAAAACGCGGTGTGCCCGGCCGCGATCATCGCGCGGATCTTTTCGGGCACCTCGAACCCGTCGCGCTGCATTTTCTCGGTCGACTCCGTCAACCCGATCGCGTCCCAGGTTTCGAAAGGCCCCAGTTCGAAATTGAACCCCCACTTCATGGCATTGTCGATATCGACGATGGTATCGGAAATTTCCGGGATGCGGTTGGCGGCGTAGATCAGGTTGTTCGCGAGGGCCTTCCAGGCGAACCGCGCCAGTTTATCGTCGCCGTACACCACGGCGCGCATTTTTTCCGGCAATGTCCCGGCGCGACGAGCCTTTTCCAGGCAGGGATAGTCCGGCGGCTCGTATTCACTGTAGGACAGGGTGTCCGGATCGATCACCTTGCGCACTTTTTGCCACTCGGGCGTCAGCTCGGTTTTGTAGAACCCGCTCTGGCTTTTTTTGCCCAGCAGCTTTTTTTCAATCATGGCCTGAACGAATCCGGGCATCACGTAACTGTCGCGGCCCTCGTCGTCCGGCACCAGCTCGTAGGTGTTGCGAGCCACGTGGGCCAGCACGTCCAGGCCCACCAGGTCGGCGGTTTTGAACATGGCGGTCTTGGGCCGTCCCATGACCGGGCCGAACACGGCATCGACGGCCGGAATCGACAGCCCCTCTTCACGCATCAGCTGCATGGCCTTGACGATGCCCTGCACGCCGATGCGGTTACCGATGAAATTAGGCGTATCCTTGGCCCACACGATCCCTTTGCCGAGGATCTTCTCGCCGTAGGCGGCGACGAAGTCGAGCAGCTCGGGCGCGGTGTCCTCTCCGGGGATGAGTTCCAGCAGCCGCATGTAGCGCACGGGGTTGAAAAAGTGGGTTCCCAGAAAATGCTGCCGGAATTCCAGGCTCAGCCCTTCGGACATGGACTTGAGCGGAATCCCGGAGGTGTTCGTCGAAACGATCGTGCCCGGCCGCCGGACCTTTTCGATCTTCTTCAAAAGGTCCTGTTTGACCTTCAGGTTTTCCACGACGACCTCGATGATCCAGTCGCATCCGCCCAGCTTTCCAAAGTCATCTTCGATGTTGCCGATGTCGATGCGCGCGGCGTCCTGCGGGTGCATGAGCAGGGCCGGACTGGCTTTGAGCAGGGTGTCCAGCCCCCGCTTGACGATGCGATTGCGCGCCTTCAGGTCTTTTTTCATTTCATCGGTCAAGTCCGGAGGCACGATGTCCAGCATCAACGTCCGCACGCCGGCACTGGCCAGCAAGCCGGCGATGCCGCCGCCCATGACACCAGAGCCGATCACCGCAGCCTTTCTGATCTTTTTCATGAGGAGTGTCCTTCCGTCGATTAAAATGAATGAATACTCATTCACCTAACAAATCCTCGCCGCCCCTGTCAAGAAAAAAGCCAATAAATAAAATAGATCTTAACACTTTATATTTACAATAAAAGAACTTCGATATCGTCATAGGCTATGGGGCGTCGCAGCCTTTTCGGTGGGACTTCGGACTCTCCACCACTATGAATTCTCATTCAAAGAGACAGCGCGCTATCGACTGCAACTCCAGCCAAACCACGATGTGGACCGGCTGCATCCCCTGGCGGACATCGGCGAAATGACGCCGGACGACCCGTGGCGCAGGCAAGATCACTGGGCTGAATTTGACCCAAAAGGGCCGACAGTGGTAAAATAACACTCTGAACCAAAGGGGGCAACCGAAGCAAACCAAAGAAAAACGTCGGAGCGGTGGTGGCGCGGGAGGAAGCAGTCGATGAATTCCAGAATCAAAAGGTATCTGATCAGCGGCCTGTTGGCTTTCGCCGCGTACTTTATGGCCAGCCAGCACATCGTCATCAACAACAAGGAAGTCAAATTCTTAAAAAAATCCGAACTGACATATGAATATACCTTTTACAATGTCACCAACCGCGAGCCCGACGACATCATCAAGATCGAGATGCTGCGCGAAGACGGCATCGGTGATGTGCTGGTCGAGTTCGGACTGCTGGACGAGGAAGAAAAAAACAGGCTCGAAACCTACTACAACACCCTTGAAGAGTGACAGCGCCTCGACTTCGTGACCCGTCGTTCCGCCGGAGATGCGCCGTGAGCCCGGAGGAAAGCCTTGTTGCCGTGCGCCCCATCACCTAACCGGCCGCCGCAGTGAAGCCCGGAAACCTCCGCCCGTTCTTTGCCCCCGCCTTGCAGTCACCCCGGCCCCTAAAATCGTGAACTCGTTATCTCCTGCATCCCGGGCACCCGTTGCGGGTCGTCCGGCCGGCCAGCAACGGTGGTGCGGATGGATAGGCGGCGCCCGTCGGTAACGACCGCAACGGCACCATCCCGATCCGTGCGCAGCAAACGGGTTTGGGCCTGCCGGTAGCGCTTCAGGACCGCGGCATGGGGGAAGTGATAGCGGTTTTGCCACCCCGCCGAAACGACGCCGATCCGGGGAGCGGTTGCGGTGACAAAAGCGGCGGTGCTCGATGATTTGCTGCCGTGATGGGGAACAAACAGGACCGTTGTTTTCAACCGCTCGCCGGCGGTCGCCACCAGTTCTTTTTCGGCACCGGCCGCGATGTCGCCGCACAGCAGAAGGGATATCGCGCCTTGCGTAAACCGCAGGACCAATGAATTGTTGTTAAGATCGCGCCAAGGCTCGGCACCGCGGCGCTCGAGAAATTCCGCCGGCGGGTTGAAGATCTCGATTTTCACCCCACCGATTTCCACCTGCCGATCGAGCCGGCGAAAGGCGGGATGCGCGATGTCTTCTTTGTCTATGGCTGCCATCAGCTGCCGATATCCGAGCGTGTCCGCCGGCTCGCCGTTGGTCCAGATGGTCTGCACGTTGAAATTCTCGGCGATATAAATCAACCCGTTGAGATGATCGCTGTTGGGATGCGTCAGGACCAGGGTCTCGATGGTCCTGATTTTATTGTGCCACAAAAACGGGGCGACAATACGGGCGCCGACATCGAAGGCGGCATTGTCCGGATACCCGCCGCCGTCTACCAGCATGCAGTGCCCCCCGGGCAGCTCGATCAGGGTCGCGCTGCCCTGCCCCACATCCAGGGCGGTCGCCCGCAAGTCCTGCCGCCCCCAGCGTTGATAAGCCCAGTACCCAAGGTCGGCGGCCATGGCGGACAGCACCAGCAGCAGGGCGATCCGGACCGGCCGCGCCCACCTGACAGTGCTGCCGGAGGCGACGGCCCCCTCCGCGGCCAAATCGGCCCTTCCCGCTGCGGGCGCCGGCGGCGGCCCGCGCCGGGCGACAAGGCTCACGAGCAGGGCCGCCAGCAGGTAATAGCCGGCGATCTCGAACAGCGACGGCGTGACAGTGCGAACGGCCGCAAAGGGCAGCTGCGCCGCCAGGTCCACCAGCTTGAGGCTCTGCGCCAGGATGGCTGCGGCCGGATGCAGCACCGCCGCGGCCGCAACCGGACTGAAGGGCAGCAAAAAAACCGCCAGCAACGCCGCCGGCACGACCAAAAAACCGATCAGGGGAACGAAGAGGCAGTTGGCCGGGATACCGATCAGCGAGACCTGGTTGAAATAATACATCGTCAACGGCAGAGTCCCCAAAGTGGCCCAGACCGACACGAGCGCAAACAACGCCGCCTTCCTGATGAGCCGTGCGGTCGGCGGCGCGGCCACCGGCAGCGGAGTCGGCGACAACCGTGAGACGCCGACGATGATGGCGGCGACGGCGGCGAAGGACAGCTGGAAGGAGGCGGAAAAAAAGACCGGCGGAAACGCCACGAGGATCGCCAGTGCCGCCACCGCCAGCGTGTTCGCAAGCTCCTGGTCCCTGCCCAGCAGAATGGTCGCCAGAAAAAAAGCGACCATGGCCAGCGCCCGCTGGGTGGAGGGCGACATGCCGGCCAGAACGGCGTAGGCCAGAACGGGGAAAAACGTGCCGATCGCCGCCCCTTTGCGGGTCGCGGCGTTCCAGAGAAACCAGGGAATGCGAGCCAGGAGGCGGGTCAGGACAAAGAACGCCGCTGTCGCGACAATGCCGATGTGCAGGCCGGAAATAGCCAGGAGATGGCCGATGCCCACCCGCTGAAAGGCGGCGGTCGTTGCCGGCGCCAGCTGCCCCCTGTCCCCAAGCAAAAGCGCGGCCAGCACGCCGCGGTGCTCGCCGGCCGGGGTCGTGTCGATCAGCTCGCGGACGCGCACGCGCATCCGGTCGATGTGATTCGTCAAGCCGCTGCCAGAACCTTTGTCCAGGAGGGTTACGGTGTCGAGGTCACAAAAGGCCGTCGCCCAAACTTTCTGGAACGCCAGATACCGCTCGTAGTTGAAGCCGCCCGGATTATGGAAGTTCCGCGGTTGGCGCAGCCGGCTCTCGAAAGAAATCCGGTCGCCGCGCTCTACCCCGCAGGTTGTCCCAAGGGCCGTTACCCGCAGCCGGCCGGTCGTCGGCCGCAAGTCCCCGGCGGCCTCCAGGTGATCGACCGTCATCAGGAAACTCATACGGTTGGCCCGCGAAACCGGTTGCGAGATCACCGTTCCGGTGACCCGCCAAACTTGTTGACCGGCAAAATGAACGATGTGCCGCGGCGGAAAGCCGGGGGCCGTCCAGGGTTGCAAGGCGAGGTAGCCGAGAAAAAGGAACATCGGCAGCGGCGCCAGGCGCGGGTTTTTGCGGCGCAGCAGGTAAATCCCCGTCACCCCGCAAGCCGCCGCGAAGCCTATGAAAGCCGCTGCTTCCAGGCCCGGCCAATAAAGCCCCGCGACGATGCCGGCCATAAATGCCAGCACCGGCGGCATCAGCGGTCGTGCATATACATCCAAAACGGCCACTTAAGCCGCCTGCCGTCTGACGGCGGCCCCCAGCGTGGCGAATTTTTTTTCGATGGCCTGGTAGCCGCGATCCAGGTGATACACCCGGCTGACCTCGGTGGCACCCCGGGCCACCAGACCGGCCAGGATCAGGGAAGCACTGGCCCTTAGATCGGTGGCCATTACCGGCGCGGCCGACAAATGCGAAACCCCGCGCACCACCGCCGTGTTGCCGGTGACGCGGATATCGGCCCCCAGGCGCCGCAGTTCACCGACGTGAATAAAACGGTTTTCAAAGATGGTTTCCGAAATGACGCTCAAGCCGTTGGCCACCGACATCAGCACCATGAACTGGGCCTGCATGTCGGTTGGAAAGCCGGGATAAGGCTGGGTCCTGACATCGACACTGTTGAAGGCGTCGCCCCCGGCAACCGTCAGGCTCCTGTCCTGGATGCTGATCCGGGCCCCGGTCAATTTCAATTTGTCAATGCAGGCCTCGAGGTGCGAGGGGTCGCAGCCGCGCAGGGTGACCTCCCCGCGCGTCAGGGCCGCGGCCACCATGAAGGTGCCGGCTTCGATCCGGTCGGGAATGACGGTGAAGGTCGTCGGATGGAGGGCGTCGACCCCGCGGATCGTCACGATCGAGGTCCCGGCGCCCTCGATGCGGGCACCCATCCCGGTCAGCAGCTCTGCCAGCGCCACGATTTCAGGCTCGCGGGCCGCATTGCGCAGAACCGTGGTGCCATCGGCCAGAGCGGCCGTCATCATGAGATTTTCCGTGCCCGTGACCGTGGGCAGATCGAAATAAATATCGGCCCCATTCAGGCGGTCGGCCCGGGCCTCGACATACCCGTGGTTCAGTTCGATGGTGGCCCCCAGGGCGGCCAGGCCTTTCAAGTGCAGGTTGATCGGGCGGGCGCCGATGGCGCATCCGCCCGGCAGCGACACCCGCGCGCGCTTCAGCCGGGCCACCAGCGGCCCCAGAACCAGGATCGAGGCCCGCATCTTGCGCACGATGTCATAGGGCGCCTCGGCATTGTTGAGTCCGGCGGCATTGATCCGCACGGTGTCGCCCGACCGCTCGACCCGGGCACCGAGATGGGTCAGCAGCTGGCCGGTGCTGTCGATGTCCTTCAGGTCCGGCACATTGGCGTACGTGTTCCAGCCGTCGGTCAGAAGGGCCGCCACCAGAACCGGCAAGGCGGCATTCTTGGCCCCGCTGATTTGGACCTCGCCGTTCAGCGGTCTTCCGCCTTCAACGATGATTTTATCCATAAATTTTTCTCCGAAAAATTTATAAAAAAACCTTCAATGGCTCTGGTTTGACTTAGCACGGTGCATAAAAATGACGCGGCGGAGCCCGGATAAGCGGTTGCGAAAAGCGGCTGACTGTCTGAGCCGCCTACGGGGTTTTGGACCGGACCCGATATCGATACCGCGGAAAGGCACAAATTTCAAACCGTGATCCGACAGTATTATCGAGGATGGGCCTGGTCCGGTTTTAGAGCCCGTCGGCGGCGAGTTTCAGTCGCGCTCGCAACCGCTTAGCCGGGTGGAGACGCCTACCTTATTCCACTTTTTATAAAAGACCACGGATAAAAAAAGCGCTTGTTCTTTATAACTTCTTATAGAACAAGCGCTCGAAAAATAAACTATTTTTTTGCTTTGGCCGTCAGTGATGGTGGCTGCCCTTTCCCTTGCCGGTGTCGATGGCGGCCTTGATGACGCAGTAGGTCATTCCGAGTCCGATGATCGTCAGCGCGTACCACAGGCCCCCGTGAAATACCGTGTGGCCCATATCCCATACCCATTCGAAACTAAATGGAAACATGACGTTTTTCCTCCTGTGCCTCTCGATTTATGCCTGCGCCGGCTGCAAGTCACCTTCCGGGGCCTTTGTCGCTGACGGGGTTTCGATTTCGGCGGTGGCGATCTCTCCCACCGGCGGCTCGATGGGGTTGAGCTCCGCTTCCTGGGGGAAAACCGGCAGGTAGCGGTAGGAGAGCGACGCCAGGATGATGCCGTAGGCCACCGGCAGGAGCGTGGTGGCGACTTCCTGCCAGCTCGGGTAGTACAGGACCCACTTGATGAAGGGCATCACCGGCACGGCCAGCACCTGGAGCACCATCACCCAGCGGTTGAGGCTGACGCCGATCACGGCCAGAATCACGGCCAGCCAGAGCAGCTTGTTGTTTTCGCGCGTCTTTCTGAAAACCAGCAGCAAGGCCGGCAGCCAGCCGCAGACAATAACTTCGAGCGCCAGAATCCAGTACCCGTACAGGCCGTTGTTGGTGTAAAAATCGCTCAGCACGAAGCCTTTGGCCGGCGCGGTAACCGCGGCCCAGTAAATGGTGTCGGCGGTTTTGGCGACGCAGTAGGTCAGCATCATCCAGCCCGATATCTTGGCCAGCAACCAGATCACGTTGTCCTTGACCAGTTTTTTCCCGGTCACGGCTTCCGTAATTTTGGTGAGCATGATGGTGAAAGCGGGTCCGTAAGCCGCCGCAGACCAGGTAAAGAGAAAAAAGGTGAACGGCCAGATGAGGATATGCTCCCGAAACCCGAACGGCCGCCCGAAAAGCACGCCGGCCACGCCGCCCAGCGATCCCTGGTGGAAAAAGGACAGGAAGGCGCCGGTGGCCGCAAAAATCGCCATGATCTCGTGCATGTTGTGGCTGAGGTTATGAAAGAAAGGGACCCGGTCGAGCTGACGGTTCTCGAGCACCAGCGGAATGTATTCGATAGTCAGAACGAAGAAGTAACAGGTCAGACAAAAGGCCACTTCGGTCAGCATCGAGTGCACGTTGGCATGCCAGAAAATGAACCAGCCTCTCAGGGGCTGCCCGATATCGATGGCGAGGATCAACAGGGCCGAGCTGTAACAAATGAAGCCGATCAGGACCGCAAAGTTGATGATGTTCTTCAGTTCGTCCTTGCCGACGAGATATTTCAAAAAACCACTGAAAAACGCCCCGCCCCCCAGGGCGATGACGGCCAGATCGGCCCAGATCCAGAGCGCGAAACCGTAGGCATTGTTCATGTTGGTCTGGTTGAGGCCCTTCAACCAGCAAAGCAACATGGCATATACGCCCCACAGCAGAACCAGGATGACCGGCGTCAGAC
>JBAPWQ010000072.1:0-17995 GCA_049283795.1 Desulfobacterales bacterium
CTCTCACGGCCGTCGAAGGCGCAGCAATCTGGATGCAGTACATGACCGCATTCGGCGCATTGGTTGAATACGGACGGTTGAAAAAGGACGATACCGTTTTGATTACCGCTGCCAGCAGCAGCGTTGGACTTGCCGCCATACAGATCACCAAGTCTGTGGGGGCCTTGGCGGTGGCCACGACCCGCGGCAACGCCAAGATGAATTTTCTTCTCGAAGCTGGAGCCGACCACGTCATTGTCAGCGACAAGGAAGACATGGCCGCGAAAACAAAGGAGATCACCGCCGGCAAGGGTGCCACCATCGTCTTCGATCCGGTGGCCGGTCCTTTTTTGGAAAAACTCGCCGGAGCCGCTGCCGAGCGCGCCCTCATCTTTCAGTACGGTGCTCTGTCGATGGCACCCACACCGTTTCCATTGCTCGAAGCGATCGGGAAAGGCCTGACCGTGCGGGGTTACACCTTGTTCGAAATCGTTGCAGATCCCGAAAAAATGGCGCGCGGCAAAAAATTCATTTACGACGGCCTGGCATCAGGGGCACTGAAACCGATCATTGCACGGACGTTCCCTCTGGAAGAAATCGTCCAGGCCCATCGCTTTATGGAATCCAACGCGCAAATGGGCAAGATTGTCGTAACGGTATAGCAGGCGGCACCGATCAAGAACAATCCGGCGCCGGATAACCGACCAAACACGGGAGACACCACCTCGAAATGCACGTATGGACTTCGCTCCTTCTCTCGCTGACGTTACTATCCGCAATCCCGACTTCCGCTGTTGAGGTCGACCAGTCCGAGATTATCGACCGGCTTAACGCCGGCGGGCACATTCTGATGATCCGCCACGCGCTGGCACCTGGAAACGGCGATCCGCCCAACTTCAAAATCGGCGATTGTGCGACGCAGCGAAACCTCGACGATACCGGTCGGGATCAGGCCCGCGGCATCGGCTCGTGGCTGCGCAAAAAAGGGGTCACGTCGGCGCGTATATATTCCAGCCAGTGGTGCCGCTGTCTCGAAACCGCCCGGCTTCTAAACTTGGGGCCGGTGCAGGAATTGGCCGCATTGAATTCATTCTACGAACGGAACCAGGATCGCGGGCCCAACCTCGAGGCGCTGAACGATTTCATCTCGCAGCAGCCGGTGAAGGGCGAGTTGATTATCCTGGTTACGCACTTCGTGACCATTGCCGGTATCGCGGGCACAGGCGTATCGTCCGGCGAGGGGGCATTGCTGGCGCTGCATGAGGATGCACCGTACACGGTTGTCGGTCGACTCGATTTCGGAAAATAACCTGAGGCGTTTGGTTGAGATGCCGGGAAGTCTCTTAAAGAACCAATAAAATGAGAAGACATTCGATCCGGTTATACCGGGTAACGCAATTCTGAAAAAAGACAGCCTTTTTGCTCATTGCGACCTCGGCATTCTACTAATTGACATCATCGCAATATCATCCGTCAAGTCGCAACCGTCCAGATGTCTGAAGACACTGTCTATAATGGATTGCATCAAATCTGCACGCGGTCCTCTATAGCGATGAATTGCTGCACGAATACCGTCTCTGGAAAAACGTTCGTCATTATCGGAGCGGGAAGCAAACGTTGCTTCGTTGTTGCCTAATCTCAAAACCGCTCAGTTATTTCGGATTTTAAAGCAAGGGTGATAGTGGCAATCAAGAACCCATGCCAAGATTGGCACGATTAGATGTCCCGGTGTTTTATATCGCGTCATGGACCGGGGTATCGAGCGGAAAGAGATATTTTTCAGCGATACTGATGATAGGTGATCCCGCCGTTATCTGACCGAATGACAAATTGCCAAGAGCTGCGGCATCCATATTCGTCTGCAGAGAACGGCAACCACCGATTCGATCACGTTCCACAGAAGGTGCGGTAGGGCTGCGCCGCAGGGGGCGGTGGCAGGTGGTAGCCGGCCTGTTCCGGCGGATCCTGGTAGGGTCGGGACAGAACATCCAGCAGCTTTTCCAGGACCGTAAAGTCGGCCCGTTCCACGGCCGCGTCCAAGGCCTCTTCCACCCGGTGGTTGCGGGGGATGACCGCCGGACTGTGGGTGTTCATGAGCCGGCGGGATGACGCCCAGGAGTGGGGTTGCCGATCGAGCCGGGCCTGCCAGCGCTCGAACCATTGCTTGAAATCCTGATTCCGAAACACCGAGGTCTCCGGCAAGGAACCGGATGCCAGGTTGCGGAAAGTGTTGGTAAAATCCGCTCCATTTCGGTGCATGCAATCGAGCAGGTCCTGAACCAGGATGCCGTCGTCGGTTTCCTGATTAAACAGTCCCAGTTTGGCCCGCATGCCCTCCAGCCAGTATTGACGGAAGGTGTCCGAAAATCCAGAGATGGCCGAATTGGCCATCGATAAGGCTTCTTGTGAATCCTCGTGAATGAGCGGTAACAACGTCTTGGCAAAGCGGGCCAGATTCCACTGGGCGATCTGCGGCTGACGGCCGTAAGCGTATCGGCCGGTGTGATCGATGGAACTGAAGACGGTATTCGGATCGTAGGCGTCCATAAACGCGCAGGGGCCGTAATCTATGGTTTCACCGCAAAGAGACATGTTGTCTGTGTTCATGACGCCGTGAATGAAGCCGACCAGCAGCCAGTGGGCCACAAGGGAGGCCTGACGCTGCATGACGGTCTCGAGCAGGGCAAGATACGGATTTCCGGCTGCGGCCAGAGCGGGAAAGTGGCGACGGATGGTGTAATCGGCCAGCGTCCGGATCCCGTTCGGTTCGCCATTCGCCGCCGCGTACTCGAAAGTGCCCACGCGGATGTGGCTGGCCGCCGTGCGGGTGAGTATCGCCCCCTGCAGGGCGGTTTCACGGAACACCTGTTCACCGGTGGTCACCACCGCAAGGCTGCGGGTCGTCGGTATGCCGAGGGCGTGCAGGGCCTCGCTGATGATGTACTCTCGAAGCATCGGCCCCAGGGCCGCCCGCCCATCCCCTTGCCGCGAGAACGGGGTCCTGCCGGAGCCTTTATACTGAATGTCGAAGCGCTCACCTTGCGGTGTCACCTGTTCTCCCAGCAATATTGCCCGTCCATCGCCCAGCATGGTGAAAAAGCCGAACTGATGCCCCGCATAGGCCTGAGCGAGAGGCTCGGCCCCCTCGGGGATTTTGTTGCCCGAGAAAACGGCGGCGCCCGCGTCGCCCGCGAGGGCATCGGGGTTCAGCCCCAAAGACTGCGCGAGCGCGGCGTTTAAAATGACGAGTTTCGGCGTGCGCACCGGTACCGGGTTCAGCCGGACATAGAACGCCTCTGGCAACCGTGCGTAGCTGTTGTCGAATTTCCACCCGGCGGTCGGGCGGTTTTGCCTGCTGCTGGGCGACATGGAATCCTCGTACCTTTCAAATTAAGGGTAAAAAATAGAACATTGGGCTGGATTGCCCGGCGGTCAAGGGGAAGCGGGCAACATACTGGCTTTCTTGGTCAAAGAAGGCGCTCTGGATGTCTATACCTGGGTGCTGATGCCGAATCATTTTCACCTCTTGTGCAAGACGCGCAACCGTCCCTTGTCGTCGAGCATGCGGAAAATATTAACCGGTTATGTAGTGAATTTTAATCGACGTCATCGCCGATATGGACATTTATTTCAGAATCGGTAGGTATATTAAAAAAGAATCTGAGGCTCTCGGGTCAGCGGATAGATATGGAGGCTTTGGCACAGCAGGTGTGCATGAAATACGATATTTCCCTGACCGAGCTTTGTTCCGGCAGCCGCAGACGAACAGCCGCCTCAATCACTTCGCGGACAATCTCTTGAACCGGCTGTCGCCTGTCAGACCCTCCCTTGACCCAAATGCTCTGACAAGGATTCCTTTGCCGGATCCAGGTTCGGCAGCGTGTTGCTAAAAAATCAACCTCGAGAAAAACAGCTTGCCGCTTCAGTTTCCGCAGGCGCGCCGCGGACAGCTCCGAAAAGGAAGCTGCGGGCTTTTCTTCGGGCGCCGCCCGAAAACGCCGTGGCTGGTCCTTCCAGGTTTTCCCGCCTGGACCGGCCGGAACACGCACCAGATACCTTTCGATATCGTCGAACGCCAGCAGGTCCGGATTTGACCTCAGCTTCGGTGCTACCTCGAGGAGCTGCGTCAAGACAGTGGCCATCACCTGCATCTCGTCCGCCTGAAGACGCCAGGGCGCATATCCCGGCCTGAAACTCCGAAACTGCGGCCAGGCGTTTTGCCCGCGATACCGCAGGCCCAGGGCGCGGATTTTCTGGTAAGCGTGATCTGCCAGATGCCTCCGATCTTCAAAAGAAAGCTGGATCTGAGGAATCTCCAGAAGTCTTTCGGGATACTCGTAAATTCCTTGTTCGTTTAAATTCTTAATGCGAGACAGGGCTTGGATGCCCGGATAGGCGGATACGCCAAAATGCAGGCCCTCCGAGCCCATGACGCTGACAAAGTGGACGTTTCCCCCAGCCGCGTCTTCGACGCCGAAAACCGCCTGCTCTCGCATCCACTGCCACGGCGCGAGATTCCGAACATCTTCCGCCAGTTTGTATAGCTGACGCCACGCTTGATTTTCCGCTTTCCACTTTTCCATTTCGGCCCGATCCCTGAAAAAGGTCGAGGACCCTGTCCCCAGGCTGCAAGGGAAGCGCCAGGCAGAGGGTGCGTTCCTGGCTTATCCAGCCTAAAAATGATACAGCACGATTTATATCATTCGTAAATATAATTCTTGCTGATATCAAAGGGGAGAATCGTTGCGCGACAACCGAACAGCGACGAAAAAATCTTCACCCTGCTTTATCGATCCTGTATTCCATGTTCGGAGAAGAGAAAATTCATGAAAAAAATCAAACTCTTCTATATCAAGAACCAGATGCTGGTCGCCAATGCGATCGCCAATTTCATCGGTGTCTTTTGGGTAAACAGGTTGTTGACGTTTACGGCCGATGTGGAGGTTCGGGCGAAATTTACGGAATACGACCTGCCATATTGGATCGACTATCTTTTCGATCCTTTCGCGTTTACCTTTATCGGTGTGATGACCGTATTATACGAGCGCCCCATCCGCAGGTACCTGAACCGGTCCTTCGAAGGGAAATTCATACCCGATGCCCTTAGATTCGATGCGTGCAGGCGCCTGCTGAACGAACCGTTCGTGTTGATCGCACTCAACTCGAGTATGTGGATCCTGGCGGCAATAGTCTATCCGTTGCTGCACTGGGCCTACGATTCCGGTTTTCAACTGGTTCAAAGTTCCCTGTATTATTGTCTGAGTACCGGTCTCGTTACCGCCACCGTCGCCTTCTTTTTACTCGAACATCTGCTGCAAAAGCGGCTGGTGCCGCATTTTTTCCCGGAGGGCGGCCTTTCCGCCATTCCTAAAACGCTGCGGACTCGAATCCGCACCCGCCTGGTGGCGCTGCTCTTTGCCTGCAACCTGATCCCGCTTATCAGCATGATCATGATTCTGCACCTCATCTCGGGGAGTCGCCATGAACCGGCACTGTCGCTCGAAATGCTGCGCTCGGCGATCCTCGTCAATGCCCTGCTGTTTATCGGCGTCGGCATTTATTTGACTGTCTTGGTGAGTCGCAACCTGAGCATTCCCTTCCAGGGAATCATGCGCACGCTGCGCGAGATCAGAAACGGTAACTTCGACAAACGGGTTCAGGTGGTGTCCAATGACGAAATCGGGTATACGGGCGATGCCATCAATGAAATGATCAAGGGGTTGATCGAACGGGAGAAAATACAGCAGTCTCTCGATTTGGCCAGGGAGATTCAACAGACTCTTCTTCCACGAGGCACGCTGAAGATCGACGGTTTCGACATCGCCGGCAAAAGCGTGTACTGCGATGAAACCGGTGGTGATTATTACGATTTCATACCGATCGGCAGCGGCGGGGACAAAAGAATCGGCATTGCCGTCGGTGACGTATCGGGGCATGGCATTTCTTCGGCTTTACTCATGGCTTCTGTCCGCGCATCACTGCGGCAAAGAGCGTTTCTACCGGGCAGCACGGCTGACATCATTTCCGACGTCAACCACCAGTTGGTTGCCGATGTCGAGGACACGGGGCAGTTTATGACGATGTTTTTCATGACGCTCGACATCGAGTCCAGGCACATCGATTGGGTTCGGGCCGGACACGACCCGGCGATTCTGTATACCCTCGATTCGGATTCGTTCGAGGAGCTCGGAGGACCGGGGATCGCACTCGGGGTCGATGACCGTTGGAATTTCGATGCCAATGAAAAAGAGGGTTTTTCCGGTGGCCGAATCATTTTTCTGGGTACGGACGGTGTCTGGGAGGTTCGAAACCGGAAGGGCGAAATGCTGGGCAAGGAGGCGGTCTGCGACACAATCCGCAAGAATTCCAGGTCGAGCGCCAACGACATTCTCGAGGCGATTTTCACGACGCTGGACAATTTTATCGGCGGTGCGAGAATCGAAGACGACATTACCGCGGTCGTCGTAAAAATAGATTCATGATATCCCACTAGACGGTGCAGGCTTCGGCCGGTTCGCCGTTGCCTTTCAGCTCCAGGATGCTTCGGGTGCGGCCGGCGCTTGTTTCTTGGTGAATGATGGCCGCCATTTGTTCCAGCAAACGATTCCACCGCTGCCGCAACGATATTTTTTTCGTTCCGGCGAGACTATGATTGATGGGCTGCATACTCATCAAGGAGTCGACGGATCATTTTCTGATACTGAGTATTATATTTCTTTGCCTCATTTTTAAAAAAGTCTACGCTGGATAATTATGGTCAACCTTAAATAGGGTCTAACAATAGAGACACTTTCTTTGTCTGAAGCAAAAATGAAACTGAGTGAACTTATCGACAGAGTTCAGTCAACCGATGCAGAGGTTGTCATTACCAAAAATGGAAGACCGGCTGCAGTGTTGGTGAGCCCCGATGAGTTCGATGGCTGGAAGGAAACCATTTCGATCCAATCCGATAAAGACCTGATGGTCGAGATAAAAAAGGGTATGTCAGCTTTAAAGAAAAAGTCCAAGCTGTGCACTCTGGAAGAGCTTTTCGAGTAAATTATGACTTCTTTATGTTCATTGAGTTCACAGTGAGAGAGGTTTTGATTGATGACCTATAACTTCGATCCAGAACGGTGGTATGAAAAGGAATATTCGGTTCTCGAAACACTTCATCAAAAGGGCTGCGTCACCGATATCGAGTTCGAGGATCAATACTCGAAAATATTGAAGCGTTACGAGGAAATGTTATCGCGTCTGGATGGCACCTATCAAATACCAAAATAGCACAGGGGGAAATGAAACCACGCTCTCCCGAAGCATCAATTTTTCTGAATATCATCCATGGTCTTCTATTAACAATTCGTAACCCTATCTCCGTTGGCAGCAAACATCGCCTGACGAATATTCGCATGCAGTGCAGGCGGGCGAATCTTCACCGGGCAGTGTGCGCCGTTCCTCTACCAGAAAAGGGTCCAGGAGGTGCCGGGCATGTGATAGTTTTTCGAGATCGACCCCCACTGCTACGCCCTTGCCCTCAAGCGCTTTGACCACAGCCTCGGTAGCCACGTTGCCCGTTGCCCCGGGGGCGTAAGGGCAGCCCCCGAGGCCCCCCACGCTTGCATCGAAAATCCGAATGCCATAAGCCCACGACGTCAACACATTTTCCACGCCCCTGCCGTAAGTGTCGTGAAAATGCATGGCAATCCGATCTTCTGGAATCAGCGTTAAAAGGCGATCCAGGAGTCTTCCGACTTCCTTCGGGGTTGCTTTTCCAACCGTGTCGGAGACCGACACCTCATCGACTCCGATGTCGAAGAGTTTTTCCACCAGGCTGATGACGGCCGCCGGCTGAATACGGCCTTCAAAGGCGCACCAGAACGCCGTCGAGACATATCCCCGCACAGTGAGTCCGGCATCTTTTGCGCCTTTTACTACCGGCAGGAAGCGCCTGATGGATCCTGCAGCCGACGTGTTGATGTTCTTACGGTTGAACGTTTCGCTTGCCGCCGTAAAAACGGAAACCTTGTCGACGCGGGCGGCGATGGCACGCTCGAGGCCCCGTTCGTTCGGCACGAGGGCTGAATAGATCACCCCATTCCGGCGGGAGATTTTGCGAAACACTTCCTCCGCATCCGCGAGCTGGGGCACCCACCTGGGAGAAACAAAGGCGCTGGTCTCAATTTCGCAGACTCCCGAGCGGGAGAGGGCGTCAACGAATGCGATTTTTATGTCCGGGGGAATGACAGCGGTTTCATTTTGCAGACCATCCCGCGGTCCGACTTCCACAATTTTCAACATTTCGGTTCCCCCTCCGATGGCCTCGGCTTGAAATGGTCATGCTGCATCCGAAAGTCCCACTTGCTCGTAGTTTCGACATATATTTCTCACTTCAATATAAGGTTTAATCCACATATTGCCAATCATTTTGGTTCCATGGCCCGGGGTGAATCGGGCTCCGCCCTCGACAGAAAATTCGAGAATTTTAATTTATTTGAAAGTGTGGTTCATTTTCATTGACATGCGCCGGGTGTTGATTTCATAAAGAATCAGGAGCGCTATGTGCTGGCAGTGGCGGCGGAAAAGCGCGTGGAGACTCTGCCGGACGCGCCGAGCTTCAAGGAGCTGGGCTATGATATCGTCGGCGGGGCTTACCGGGGCGTGGCTGCTCCCAAGGGCACCCCGGCGGCCAGAATCGACAAACTGACCAAAGAAGTTGTCGAAACCAACAAAATCATCGCCGACAAACAGCGCAAACTCGGGTTACGGTCATCGCCGCTATGGCCTTTTACCTGGCGGCCGCGCGGCGGCGGGTGGGGCAGCCGCAGTTCGGGTCGTGGACGTTGATCGCCTTGGGAGTGGTGAGTTTTTTTTACCTGATCTTCACGCGCATGCTGCATGTCCGGCTTCCCAAAGGCTGGTTTTTTTAACCGCCCCGCGCCGGCCGAAGCGCCGGGCGATGTATCAAAGGAGTAGAAAATGACTCATCGAATCGCCCTGATTCCCGGAGACGGGATCGGTAAAGAGGTCATCCCCGAGGGGGTCCGCGTCATCGAAGCGCTGGCGGCGAAAAACGGCTTCGATATCTCCTTCGAGCACTTTCCGTACTCCTGCGAATATTACCTTGAAAACGGCGTGATGATGCCGCCGGACGCCCTGGACCGTCTGAAACCCTTCGACGCGATTTTGCTGGGAGCGGTGGGCGCGCCCGGGGTTCCGGACCATGTGTCTTTGTGGGGATTGCTGCTGCCCATCCGGCGGACCTTCGACCAGTATGTCAATCTCAGGCCGGTGCGGCTTCTGCCCGGCATCAGCAGCCCCCTTGCCGGCCGCGGCGCGGCGGAAATCGATTTTATAGTTGTCCGCGAGAATACCGAAGGGGAGTATTCCGAAATCGGAGGCAGGCTGTTTGCCGGCACAGACCGCGAAGTGGTCGTGCAGGAAACACTCTTTTCTAAAAGAGGCGTCGACCGGATCCTGCGCTATGCCTTCGAACTGGCGCGCCGCCGACCGGACAGGCACGTGACCTCGGCGACCAAATCCAACGGCATCAAGTACACCATGCCGTTCTGGGATGAGCGCTTTGCCGCCATTGCGGCGGACTATCCGGATATCCGCTGCGATCAATACCATATCGACATCCTGGCGGCGCATTTCGTGCAGCATCCGGACTGGTTCGACGTCGTCGTCGGAAGCAATCTGTTCGGTGATATCCTGTCCGACTTAGGTCCGGCCGTGGCCGGCGGCTTAGGGATCGCGCCGTCGGCCAACCTCAATGTAGAGCGTGATTTTCCGTCCATGTTCGAACCGGTGCACGGTTCGGCCCCGGACATCGCCGGCAAGGGGATCGCCAACCCCATCGCCACGCTCTGGTCGGTGCAGATGATGCTGGATTTTTTAGGAGAAAAGCTGTCGGCCGCCGAATTGATGCGCGCCATCGAAACCGTCACGGGCAAGAGTCTGCTCACGCGCGACCTGGGAGGCACGGCCGGTACGACGACCTTCACGGACCATGTGCTGGCGGAGATCAACGGCTGATGGCCAAGCGATGGCACCGCAGGCGTCTTCGTTGTTCAGGAGCGCCCCGCAGCGGCTGATGCGGGACCAGCGGTCAACCGGGAAGAGATCATGTGAACGGTGGCGGCCAAAGAGAAAAGCGTTTCCATCGCCTCCGAGATCCAGAACGCCGTTATCGATTTTAGCCAGATGGCCGTGTCGGTCCTGGTCCTGCTGGCCGTTGTGATCAGAGGCGGAAAACCGATCGTCGATGCTGGAGGTTCTCGAAAGACACCGCTGGTCCGCCAACCGCCGAGTTCCTCGCTGCTGAAGCGCGAATCCTCCAATTGCGATCCATCCAGGTACATGGTAGAATGTTCAGGCTTTCCTTAGATCCGAAAATGATTCGGAATATACAATCGATAGAGCAAAAAAAGGAAAGCGTGTCGGTCGTTTAATTGGTAATGCCAGAACATTTTCGCTTTGAATTGTCGAATCTCTATGAAATACCGAATGATGTGGTTTAATAAATGCTTCATAACAGGTGCGTCATTCTTCATCGCCTCCCTTCTTTTCCTGTCATCCGTATCAAGCGCGTATACCCGAAATGACTACGATAAATTTCAACTTTCCATAGTCGATTTTCGTTCGCGATTAAATCCCCGTTTTAATAGAGTCGAACGCAAAAATACGAAATACATCGTTGTCCACACCTCGGAACTCGGACTTGAAACGACGCTTCGGGTCGTTTCTGAAGGGAAGCATTTCCGCAATGGCCGGCGCACCAATGGCGGTCACACCCACTATGTGATCGCCCGTAACGGACGCACGTATCGCATTTTGGACAAGGAATATGTGGCCGACCATGCCGGCCTCAGCATGTGGAATGGCGAGAATGATCTTAGCAATATTTCGATCGGCATCGAGCTGGTAGGTTATCATTATGCGCCTATCTCTGAAGAACAGTATAAATCGATAGGCATATTGATTGACATTCTGCAAGGCGCATACAATTTGAATGATCGGGCAGTTCTGACCCACAGCCAGGTAGCCTACGGAAAACCGAACCGGTGGTTCGGGAAAAATCACCGTGGACGCAAACGTTGCGCAAAAAACTTCGAACGCGCCAAGGCTGAAATAGGGCCGACATGGGCCTTTGATCCCGATGTGAATGCCGGTCGGCTAACGGCTGATGTCCAGCTATCGGATGTGTTTTATAGCCAGGCTAAAATTGATTCGCAGGCCGACGAAACGAACATCATTTCCCAGAGCAATACCGCGTGGGCCATTGCGGGAGAAGATTTTGACAGTACGACAACGGTTTACAAATTCCCGAACGGTCGTTTGTACACGGGTGATCAAATTGAAAAAATGATCGGCTGGAACCGCATACCTGCGAAAACGGTCGTGTTGCTAAACCAGGAAAGCAGGGTTGAATTGCTGGAAGACGACGGCCCTGTAAAGACCATAACGGACGGAACCACAGCATGGGCTCTTGCGGAAAAATCCTATAATCAAAAAACAACGATATATTTTTTGCCCTCCGGTCGCATAAAACCGGGCTCGATGATAAACGACTGGGATGACCTGCCGGCTAATACCAGGCTCATTATCGGGTACAAAGGGCCTTACACGGTGCACGAAGACCAATCCGCCATTCGCATCGCCGGCGTCAATTTTAATGATCAAAAAACGATATACTACCTGCCTTCGAAAAAAATTCTGCGAGGTCATAAAATAGGAGACTTCAGCCAGCTTCAAGCCGGGACTCTCGTTTTTCTTCCTGCCGACCTCTGACACTGCATGCGATAGCCAAACGTATTCCAAAAGATTACAGGCGAGATCATCCACCGGTTCCCTGGCCGGTAACATGGGCGACTTAAAAAAATTATTCAGTCGGGCAGAGAAAAAACGAGTTATCACGGCAATCGGTCAGATCCTGGCTGATCCGCCATAATTTTCCCCGAGCCAGTAAATCGTAAGCCTGCGGATGGGCCCGCGAGGGTTTCGTTTGATCGAAGTAGGCACCGCTGATATTCTCCACATCAGAAGCCGTTGCCAAACGAATGATCGCTTCGGCGCCGGATTCGGCGCTGCCCATGGGTCTTGAAAAGTATTGGCGAACCATTTTGGTATCGAGGAGGCTGCCGGGATGAATGCAATTGACGGCTATGCTCTTACTTTTAAGCCGCTCGTTCAGTTCAAATGTGAACATCACCAAGGCCAGTTTGCTCCGGGCATAGGCGCTCATGCTGCTGTACCCGTGGTTGATCATCATATCATCGAAGTCGAGTGGTTCCTGAGCGGCAGAACAAACGTTGATGATTCGAGCGGCAGCCGAAGCCAGCAGGCACGGCAGAAGCAAGTGAGTCAGCAGGAAGGGCGCCAGGTAGTTTACTGCCAGACACAGCTCGTTTCCGTCACTGCTGAGATGACGTTTTTCTTTACCCGAACCGGCTGGCAGAACCCCGGCATTGTTGATGAGGATGTCCAGGCGGCCGTGTGTTTCACTGAAAGCCGACGCCATTTTCCGCACATCGGCTAAAGACGAAAAATCGGCCTGAAAGTATTGCAGCTTGTGATTGCCGCTGGCCTTTCGCAATTCATCTCTGACGGCCTGGCATTTCTCGCGGTCGCGTCCATGAAGATAAACGGTGGCGCCCATACGCGCCAGGCGCAAAGCGGTCAGCTTACCAATTCCATCGGTCGATCCGGTTACCAGGACATGCTGTTCATGTAAAAGTTTCATGGCGCACTGCTTTGGTTTCTCCACTTGTCGTGAGTGTTTTTGGTCGGAGCCGGTCATGCAAGCAACGTTCACCAGTTGAGCAGTAGTGCCTTGATGTTGAACCGACACTGTTAGGGATTGGTTTATTCCACTACCGCTTCTGGCGCGACAACAGGGGGAAATTTCTCCCGGGGCGGACGGCCTATGTCGGGCAGGAAAACCGTCAGCAAGCCGAATAGCGGCAGGAATGAACACACGCGATAGACGAATTCGATGCCCTGCAAATCCGCCAGTTTCCCCAGCACCGCTGCACCGATACCCGCCATGCCGAATGCCAGCCCGAAAAACAGCCCGGCCACCATCCCCACTTTACCCGGCAAAAGCTCCTGTGCAAACACCAGGATCGCTGGGAAAGCCGATGCCAGGATCAGGCCGATAATGAACGTCAAAGGCCCGGTCCAGGCCAGGCTTACGTAAGGCAATAACAGCGTGAAGGGCGCGACGCCCAGGATGGAGACCCAGATCACGCGCTTGCGGCCGATGCGGTCGCCTATGTGCCCACCGAGGAGGGTGCCCAAGGCCACGGCAAATGAAAAAACGAAAAGATGAAGCTGGGCGGATTGCACCGAGAGATGGAACTTGTTGATCAGATAAAAAATAAAATAGCTGTTGATGCTTGCCAGGTAGAAAAATTTCGAAAAAATAAGCACCATCAGGACCAGCATGGCCCTTATCACCGTGCGGGAAGGGAGCCTCTGCTGGGAGAACCGGTCTTTGTCCGGCCGCTTCGCGCCCGATTGCCTGCTCTTGTACCAGCCGCCGACCCGCCACAGCACCAGCATGGCGAGAAGCGCCGCCAGGGAGAACCAGCCGATACTGTTACGGCCATGCGGGAGGACTATAAAGGCCGCCAACAGCGGACCCGTTGCACTGCCCGCATTGCCACCCACCTGGAAAATCGACTGCGCCAGTCCAAATCGACCGCCGGAGGCCATTCGTGCAACACGGGAGGATTCCGGATGGAAGATCGATGAGCCCGTACCAACCATTGCGGCGGCTATCAGCAGAATTCCATAACCAGGCGCGAAGGCAAGAATGAGCAGGCCCATCAGTGTGCATCCCATGCCAATGGACAATGAATAGGGCCTCGGGTGGTGATCTGTGTAAAGCCCGACCATCGGTTGCAACAATGATGCGGTTATTTGAAACGTCAGCGTGATCAGACCGATTTGGGTGAAACTGAGGGAGAAGGAACTTTTCAGTAGGGGATAAATCGCCGGGAGCAGGGACTGGATCATGTCGTTCAGGAAGTGCGAAAAACCGATGGCTCCCAGCACCTTGAATGCCGTATTTTCATTGCCCAGGGCAGGGATATCAAGCGTTGCTCGAGAGGTACGCATAATGTTTCCTTATATGTCAAAACGGGGCTACAGGTTTCAAGACAAAGGTTTTGGCTGCTGGTATCGGTCGTCGACGTATGACTATACGCCTTCTCCCCCTGGCCTCGGCAAAAATCATTATCTTGAAGCCTATAGGATATGGGACGAGATACGGTGGTAGGGCGGGACCCCTCGTTCAGAATGGGTTTTAAATATGCGTGATATGTCAATGATATTGAAATACCTTCAGCGCCAGCAGTATTGCGCGTGCCGTTCGGACGACGGTCGATGAGGCCGGTTTGCAGTCGGGATCAGGCCGCCCGTGAGGCCATGGCCGGCGGGGCCTGCTTGAGCTGGAAACGCCGGATTTTTCCGGTGGCGGTTTTCGGCAAATCGGGGACGAACTCGATCCAGCGCGGGTACTTATAGTGCGCCAACGATTTTTTGACAAACTCCTTGATGTCTATTTCCAGCTTGGGTCCGGCGTCGTATCCGCGCTTTAGAACGACAAACGCCTTGGGCTTGATCAGCCCTTCTGAATCCGCCGCGCCGACCACCGCGCACTCCAGCACCGCCGGATGATCGCTGACGCAGTTCTCCACCTCGATGGGCGACACCCAGATCCCTCCGACCTTGAGCATGTCGTTGGAGCGGCCGACGTTCTACCAGGTTTCGGTAGTCAGGTTCCGCTATTTTCCGTGCCGTCACGCCCATAGTCTTTTTTACCTTTTGGGAAGAAACTCAATTGTGTAGGGAGCCAGGCCGAACGGATGATTTTTTGAATAATTTTTCAATAAACTTGCCAGCTTGCCGAACTCGCTTCCCGATATGGTGTAGGGGACGACGACAAGGCCGCAGTGCGGCCTTAGTTTTTCAAAGAACTGTACGGTTAAAGTGATAAAGTCATCTCTGTTTCTGGTCACCATTGCCCGCCCATTGACGGCGGCGAAGGAGAGCTGCTCCTCATCGGAAGCTTCGAGCATGCCCGTGTCATGGGCGCTCACCGCGTCTATTCCTCTTTTTCGTAAGATGCCGGCGACTTTGGGGCTGATATCCTCATCCAGGTATAACTTCATTTTTCACCGGCCGGCTTCGCCAGAAACGGAAACCGCTTGAGTACCTTCTCCTCGGTGAGCCTTTGATTGCGAGCGATTTTTTCATCTATTTCATCGGGATAGAGGGCATAAAACGATAGCGCCGCGCGGACCTGTTGATCGCTCAGCCAGTGATACGTTTCTTTCAGTTTGTCGTAGCGCTCTCCCAAAGCCTTGAACGTGGCGATAAATTCCCAGACGTCGATGCCGGTGCCCGCAATTCTCGCACGCCTACCGGTTGGACCATCTGCAAAAATAATCCCGGGGCATCTCCTGATTTTAACCGCTTCAATGAGCAGATCTCTGGCGAAACCTGAAAAATCCCTTCCACTATGCGATGCCAAAGCCTCGATTTCTTTTACGGCCTTTTCCGGCAAGCGTAAGCTCTTTTGTACAGTTCTCATTGTTGAACTCCTCTCGAAATGATTGTGACATTCTAAAACGGGAACTTACGCATGTCAATGACATTCAATGAATGCTTATGAATGCTCATTAAACAGAATCCATTCGTGCAGGATGTGCTTTAAACATGACAGTGATTATGACACTTCAATCCTATGCCAAGAATAGCAATAACGGACTTATCAGCACCTCCGAAAGCATCCATTCCACAACGTCCGAAACAATGGGGTCAATCCCTTTCCGCCCCGGCCCACCTCGCAATAGAGCGGAAGCGCTCCGCCTCGGTCGAATTGCCCTGGGCCGCGTAGATCCGGCTGACCCGGTCGAAGTAATGGGCCGCGCTCTCCGGGATCTCCCGGGCAAGGGCGAGGTACATCTCCAGGATCTCCGTCGTATACAGACCGTCGGCGAAACACAGCTCCGCATAGCGGTGTTTGATTTCCGGATCGATGCGGGCGCGGCAGCCGCCGCAGCGCCCGATGATCTCGCGGTAGACGGCGCGCGCCGCGGCCGATTCGTTCAGGGCTTCATGGGCTTTGGCAAGTTCCCGGGCCACGGTATCGTTCCAGTCATAGGCTTTCAGGAACTGCCGGTAGAAGTCGCGGGCGTCTGCGTGGCGGCCGGCGCGCACGAGCGTTTCACCTTTCAGCAGCACCGCGGCGACGGATTCGGCCAGCTCCTCCGGCAGGGATGCCAGCAGGGCATCGGCCCCGGCAAAATCTTTTGCCTCCCAATGGATCTCGCACAAGAGCTGGTAGGCGGGAAGGGCATGCGGGTGATGTTCGAGAAAATTTTCAAGCAGGTCACGGGCCTCGGCCGGTCGGTCCAGGTTCAGCTCGGCCGAAGCCAATTCCAGGGGGACATAGCTCTCCGGCTGCGGGTTTTGCGCCATGGCGCGCGAAAGGCTGGCGGCCGCCGCGTGAAAGTCACCGCGGTTCAGTGCGATATAGCCCCGTTTAAAGTCTTCGCCATAAGCCAGGTACGCATCCCGCACGTCCTCCGGCAGCGTGCCGCACAACACCAGAAAGTAATCGTCTTCCGCTGTTTCATCGGAAAGGAGGGCTTCGTCTTCGAAGCTGACGGTGGAAGAAATCGGCTCCAGGCCGACGGGATGGTTTCGGGGATGGGTCAGGGCCTGGAGTTGAGCGCCGAGCTGCGCTTTAAGCCGCGGGTCCGCGGCGACCTCTGCGGCCAGCGCCAGCAGGGCCCGTGCCTCATCGTCATACCCGCCTTCGATCAGGTCTTGGGCCGTCTGTCGATGTTCCCCCGCCAGCGCATCGGCCGCTGCCCTGATCTTTTCCGCAAGCCGTCGTTGGGCCTCGATGTCCGGTCCGGATCGCTTCTGCCGTTTGTCGAGCGAGCCCTCGTAGGCCAGCTTGGCCCGTCCCCACTGCCCGGCTGTAAAAAGGGCGTCGCCTTTTTCTTCGAGCTTTTCCGGCGAAGGGCCGGAAAACAGTTTCAGTAAAGACATCGTCGCCGGCTCCTCTTCCCGGCGGGGCATCAGGAACGGATGTCAGATTGTAAACGGATATGGTCTTGTTTGGTCACACGACGGACGTAGAAAGCTGCCCATTCCCAAAATTAATCGCTCGTCGTACCGAAAAAACAGAATGCTTTAGAACTTGACCCCTCATCCTTATCCTCAGTGTCCTCAGGCTCGTTGTCCACAATTACAATAGAGCCGAAACCGGGTTGGTTCGTCGATAAAACCGCACCGCCATCTTGCTCGCTGCTCGATTCAGCATCGATTGCAAATAAGCCGGCATCTTCCCAATACATTTCTTTGGAACTTGCAGCGATAATGATTTGTGGGTCGACGGGATCCTCAGTGCCATTGGAATGAATTGTATCAGCGTCTAATAGAAGAATGTAATCCTTTTGCTCCAATGCCTTGAAAGGATCGCTGACGACAAGGGAATTATAATCGGGTTTGGTCGAACAAAGGATAATGACGTCGGTTTCGTCCGGAAACCTTTCTTTCGCATCATCAACAACATGCGGCAGAAAATCTATGTCCTGAGGTCTTGACCCTGGTTCGGCATAAAAGTTGACGATGGTGAAATCAAACGCGCCCTCGTCTATCTTAAATCTGGCAACGAATGGTTCCCATGTAAAATTGTGTCCATTTGAATCGTCATATGAGTACCACTTCACAGGGGACACGATATCAGCCCGATAGATAAAAGCGTAGCGGGTTAGGGACTCCGCAACAATAGGGCCTGAAAGGTAATCGTATCGGTTTCCATAGCGATTCAATTCCTCAACCAATTCATCGAGGGCCGCGTCTGAGTCTTCATCTCGTACGCCCTGAAGCGCTACAATCTCAAAACTGGACAAGATGTCTGCTACGGCCCTGATGGTGTCAGGATCTGTAAAATCAGCTGGTCCGGGATTGTAACTCGCTATGGTGAACCGGTTTCGGGAATTCGAAACCCCGG
>JBAPWQ010000073.1:0-8318 GCA_049283795.1 Desulfobacterales bacterium
CACTGACGCCCGAAGGCCAGATAGAGCTCTCGCGCAACCTGCAGATCGCCACCGCGGCAGTGGATTCGACCGGCATGTGCCTGTTCATCGCCTTTGCGGTGCTCGACCAGCCCGAGACCTTTCAGGCCCTGATCGACATGATCAACGCCTTTTACGGTGGGGAGCTGACGGCGGACGGGGTGGCCGAACTGGGCAAGTCGGTTCTAAAGACCGAGCGAGACTTCAATGCCCGGGCCGGTTTTACGTCCAAACAGGACCGGCTGCCGGAATATTTCCTTAAAGAAGAACTGCCCCCGCACAACGTCACCTTCAAGGTCAAGGACGAAGATCTGGACCAGGTGTTCAACTGGTAGCCCAAGTCGGTGAAACCTGATAACAAATGGGGGGTACCCTTAGGGTCTCCCCATTTGTTTTTAAAGGATGTAGGGCAATGCTCCAATCGGCGACCGTAACATCCACGGAGAAATTCACCCGCGTTTCGGGGCAGCGTCTCGCAGAGGGGTTGATCGGCGAACTGGATAAACCACCGAACGCCTGCTGGCTGTTTTGTGCCCCTCAAAATGGGATCGAACAACTGCTTGCCGGCATTTACGATGTGCTCCGCATGGAGACCATCATCGGCTGTACGACAGACGGGGAAATCTCGGACCAGGGACTGACAACCGGAACGGCCGTGCTGGGCGGGATAGCTGCCGATGGGCTGCGTTTTCACGTGGCTGTTGCCGAAGGTCTCGGGAGCCACGGTGAAACAGCGGGTCGGCGTTTGGCGCGAGCTTTGCCGCCATCGATTCGTTATGTTCAGTTGTTTTCTGATGGTTTGTCCGGTAACGGCTGCGCCCTGCTTAGAGGCATGGCCGCGGTTCTGGGTGAGGATTTCCCGATTTCCGGAGGAACGGCCGGTGACAATGGAAAATTCGATCGGACCTGGCAGTTTGCCGGTAACCGGGTTTTCGGAGACGCAGCGGTGGCCATTGGATTTTCCGGGGACCTGAAGCTCGGCACCGGTATTCGCAGCGGCTGGACCCCTATTGGACTGGCTAAAAAGGTTACCAGAGCATCGGGGAACACTCTTTACGAACTCAACGGCGAGCCAGCGTTGAGAGTGTTCGAGCGGTTTCTGGGCAAACATTCCAGGAAACTGCCGGCCATCGGCGTTGAGTACCCGCTCAGTCTTCTCGGTCAATGGGGTGACGTTGGAACGGATGATTATTGCCTGTTGCGCGCCACCATGTCGGTTAATCGGGAAGACGGCTCGATATGCTTCGCCGGCGAAATTCCCGAGGGAGCGATGGTCAGCCTGACTTGCGGTGATACGACATCTATCCTTGACGCGGCGGAGAAAGCCGCTCAATTGGCGCTCTCCGATTTGGGGGACTCGAAACCGGGTTTGATATTTTGTTATTCCTGCATGGCGCGCAAGATTGTCCTCGGTCGGCGCACCCATGAGGAAATAGATCGTATTCGTCGTGTCATCGGTCCATCGGTTCCCATACTCGGTTTTTACTCCTATGGTGAATACTGTCGCATGAGGTGCAACGGTCCCAGCTATCTCCACAACGAGACCGTGACCCTGTCAGTCATCGGAACCTGAAACATGAAAGAACTACAACGCCATATCGCTCGGATCAGTGAGCTCGAGAAACTGCTGGAGCAGGCCGAACAGAAATCAGATATTTTAACTAACCTTCTAAAAGAGGCCAGTGCCGATTTCAATCAAACCCTCGAAAGGGTGACCACTTCTGAGGAAAATTTTCGCGCTATTTTTGAAAACGCTCCCGAAGCCATTTACATCATCGATGCACAAACCCACCGGATCCTCGATTGCAACCCGTTCACTGCCAAATGGCTCGGCTATCCGCGTGAGCAAATTCTCGCTGCCAAAGTCGAGGACATCCTCGAACCGGGAGCGTCAGGAATTCCCGAAAATATTCGCAAGGCTCTCGACGTTGGCAAGGTGCACATCCAGGAACGACGCTTCCAAAAAATGGACGGCAGCCTGGCCGATGCAGAAATCACCGGCACCCTGATAGAGTTCCAAGGCAAGACCTGTTTCTTGGCGCTGGTGCGGGACGTCACCGAAAGAAAACAGATCGAAGAACTCACGCGTTACAAGGAACTCTTTGAAAATGTCACGGACCCGGTTTTCATCAACGATACCCGCGGCCAGTTTCTCGAGGTAAACGACGTGGCCTGCAGCTCTCTCGGATTTGCACGCGAGGAGATGCTACAGATGGCCTTGCGGGACCTGACGCCGCCCGGGCAGCTTGATTTGCTCATCGAGGCGGCTGAACGCCTCCAGCGGCAGAAAAACGTTCAATTCGAACTCGACATACAGACCCGAATGGGTATTCCCATTCCATATGAAATCCATTCCAGCCGTATCCACTACAAAGGTAGACCCTGCGTCCTGAGTGTGGCCCGCAATCTGAGCATCCGAAAACAAATGGAAGAAACCCTGGTGAAGACTGAACGCCTGTTGGCCGTGGGAGAAATGGCCAGCGGCGTGGCCCATAATTTCAACAACATGCTGCAGATGATCATGGGCAGTGGCGAGGCGGCTCTGGCCAAACTGGGGGGCGGTAAAATTCGGGAATGCCGCGAAGCGATCGAAAGCATTTTGAATGCCTGCCGCAGAGGTTCCGGTATCGTGCGGCGGATCAAGGATTTTACCCTTTCCAAAACCCACGACATGGATGAGGCGCAGATATTCGACCTCGAGGAATTGGTGTCAGAAGCGTTGGAACTGACCAAACCGTTATGGAAAATTCTTCCCGAGCCCCGCAAGTATCGCGTCAACGTGATCAAGTGCACCGGATGCTATATAAAAGGCAAACCGACCGAAATTTACGAGGTTCTGGTCAATTTGATAAAAAATGCACTGGAGGCTATGCCTAACGGCGGTACCCTGACTGTTACCAGCTACATCAAGAACGACAGGGTTTACCTTGAAATTGCGGATACCGGCAACGGCATTGGCAGAGAGAATTTTCAGCGAATTTTCGAACCGTTTTTCACGACCAAGGGCAGCCGGAGCACCGGGTTGGGATTGTCATCCAGCTACGGGTTTATCAAAAGACATTTAGGAGACATCAAGGTAGAAAGCTCGCCGGGAGAAGGAACGACATTTACCTTGATCTTGCCCAAATCCACAAGAGTTAGGCAAGAGGAAACAGAAGCAGCACCAATGACCCGGTTGACTAAGATAAAATTTCTCTTGATCGATGACGAAGTCAATATTCTTCGATCCATGGAGATGTTTTTCGAAGATTCCGAAATCGAAATCCTGACCGCCAAAACCGCCAGGGAAGGGATCCAAACCATCTGCACCAATACCCTCGATTTGGTTCTGTGCGACTTGGGCATGGATGACATGAACGGTCTGGAAGTGGGTAAGGCCATCCAGGCGCACTGCCGCAAGGCCGGTATCCCCAAAATTCCTTTCATTCTGTACACCGGCCTGGACAAGAAGCTCGACTCCCAAATACTCAAAGAATCCGGCGTCGATCGGGTGGTCCAGAAACCGATTGCCTGCGAAAAATTGCTATACATTATCCAGTCGGTGGTGGCCGAACAGGAACCAACCGGCGAGCAACAGCGCCGATTGAATATCAGCCGGATGTGACGATGGTGATACCAATACCGGTTTTCAAGAGGGCGATCGCGTCGCTTTTGCCCTGGCCACCTTCGACATGTAGAAACGACCTAGATGCAAACCGATGCCGCGATAAAGATCCTTGGAATCGAAAGTTCCCCCCGGCGGAAAAACAGCCAGGCGCTGTTTGATTCCCTGTCGGGAATCATGTTGCAGGGCGTACTGGAGACTGCCGCTGAATCCGCGGACGTGACAACGGAAAGGATCAATTTATCGACTTGCCGGCTGAATCCATGCCGCGGCTGTTTTTCCGACATGGAAACCCGCTGCCATTTCCTGTGCGACTGCTACGAGGACGACTTCCAGTGGATTGCCCACAAGATGATTGATGCCGATGCCGTCGTCTTTGCCACCCCAACCTATATGGGCGGGATGTCGGCTGTGCTCAAAATGTTTTTCGAACGTTGGATCAGCTTTAAAGCGCCGCCCGTCGATTCCGCGAAGGCCAATAAATCTCTGGAAGAGTGCTTCGCCCTGATGAGTGAGTTGACAAACGGAAAACTCGATATTTCCAATCCATTGCAAGGCAAAGTCGGCGCCGTGGTGGTGGCCGGAAGCGAGATCGGACAGGCGAATACGATCAAGGATATACTGTACATTTTGAACCTCTATGGTTTTATCCTGCCGCCCCAGGGGTTCATCTATCACACCGGTCACAGCATGCAGCCCTTAGAGGACGTGCGGCGTTGCTTCTTCGAAAATCGCTGGCTGCAGGCAGCCACGGTCACCATGGCCCGTGCGATGGTTCAGCTGATCCAGGCGACCAAACCCCTTGCTTGGGTCCAGATGCAACACACGCTTGAGAGTTCCTGAAAGGTTGACAAAAGAGGAGAGATTCTATGCTGATCAAAGATGTTTCATCGACAGAGAAAATCCTGCAGGGGGAAAACTGTCGGCAAGCTTGGTTACTGAAATTGGGCGATAGATTGGATGGTTAGCTTATAGTAACTCAGCTGCGCTTCATTGCCAGCCGGTTATGCGGAGCGTTATGGGTTACAACTATGTCTGTTTGACGAGTTGTAATAAACTGGATATTAAAAAACCGGATGTATTGGTAGAAATTGGTGCCGGAACCGCATTTTTCAGTATTGCCTTTCTTCAATACCTGAAGCCTTCGTCTATGTATGCGTGAGATATTTAATAAGTTACCAAAACATTTTTTTTGTCGTTGGGAAAAAGAAACATCAAAACACATAACCGATGGAGCAGACGGGAAAAGCTTGGTGGATTTTTCGTAAAGGTCTGAAGGTTAGCGACTGACCGATTACCCGCTGCACTGCTCAGACGTTAGCGAACGAATAAGAGTCACAGGAAGGGCACAATAATGGATCTTGCAGAAATCTATAAAAAATTTGACCAGATTGGATGTCTGACCTTTGCCACGGTTGATCAAGACTATCCGCAAACACGAATTGCGCACCTGTTTGCCTACGACCGTGAAGGATTGTATTTTCGAACCATGATCACAAAAGCATTTTATAACCAGCTCAGCAAGACGGAAAAAGTGTCTATCTGTGGCATGTTTCCTAAAACTTTTGTCAGCCACGACGAGCAGGGGATGCCCTATTTTGAACCAGGATACACAATTCGCGCCACTGGTGACATAAAACAGATCCCTCTGAAGACACTCAAGGAAAAGGCCGCTGTCAACGAAATGTTTATGCTCGGTGTAAAAGATATTGAAAGGTATCCAGCCATGACCACCTTCTGCTTGTGCAGCGCTTGGGGGGAAGTGTACGATTTCGATTTCGAAATGGAGCGCCGTAATCACAAATTACTGCGTACTGGCTTTTCCTTTGGTGGTAAACGTATCCCATTCAGAGGTGTTCGTATCACAGAAGAATGTATTGCCTGCGGGGAATGCCAGGAAAGGTGTTCTTTCAAGGCAATTTCGCAACATGATGAACAGTTTATTATCGATCATACCAGGTGCGATGTGTGCGGGGATTGTTACACTATCTGTCCAGCCAATGCGGTTGAAATCGTTATCGATGATCTTAAGAATTAGACCGTCTCTCAATTTAAAAACGTTGGTTGGATTTTAACATTAACCATAATACGATTCACGATCAAAATAACGCTAACATCTTCATGGCTTTCGGTTGTCAAAGAAAAGACTACTCCTATAACCGTGTTTTTCGACTTTGACCGGCACGACCTTGAGAGCCGGCATTCTGGCCTTGGGGTCGATGGGTACCGCACTCATCAAAGAGTTAAAATTGGGTTCGCTGTAGTGGATCGGCGCGAAAAGATACCCGCGCTGCAGGCTCGCCTCGATTTTAAGCGGCAATTGAACCGATCCGTGGGGACTGGTTATGCGCACTGTGTCATTTTCAACCAGGCCGTCAGCTTCTGCGTCCTCCGGGTTCATATTCAGATATGATTCCGGTTTGAGTTTTAAGAGTTTAGCACTTCGGCGTGACATTTCACCGGTGTTGAAATGTTCCAGCAGGCGCCCGGTGATCAATACATAGGGATACTCCTCCGTGGGTTCCATCAAGGTGTCGGGCAGTTCAACCGGCATGAAGCGGGCCCGACGGTCCCGAAAGCCGAATCCGTCCTCGTACAAACGGGGAGTCCCCGGGTGGGATTCATCATAACAGGGCCAAAAAATTCCCGGCGACGCTTTCAGTCGATCGTGACTGATGCCGCTGAAAACCGGGGCTGCTTCGCGGATTTCTTCCCAGATATCTTCGGCTGACGTATAGGACCAATTCGCTCCCAGTGCATTGGCGATTTCCTGAAGTATCCACCAGTCCGGTCTGGCTTCCCCCGGAGGCTTCAAGCCGGCTGCCGTGTACTGAACCCGGCGGGCCGCGTTGGTAAAGGTGCCGTCTTTTTCTCCCACTGCGGCGGCCGGCAGGACAATATGGGCGTACCTGGCGGTCTCATTGGCGAAGATGTCCTGCACAATGAGCAAATCGAGTTTCTGCAGCATCCACTTCACAAAATTTGATTGGGGTTCGGAAACAACCGGGTTTTCGCCGATAACATATAAGGCCCTTATTTTGCCCGAAGCAATGTGATGGATCATTTCGGGCGCTGCCAGACCCGGCCCGCAAGGAACATCCGCGCCCCAGATGGCGCCGACATGAACCCGGGCGGCTTCGTCGTCAACCTCCATATGACCGGGCAGCAGATTGGGCAACGCGCCCATATCACCGGCGCCCTGTACGTTATTTTGACCTCGAAGTGGTGAGAGACCGCACCCGGGCTTTCCGATGTTACCGGTCAGCAAGGCCAAGTTCACCAGGGCGGTGACGTTATCGGTCCCATGCGCATGCTGGGTTAACCCCATGCCCCAGATGAAGATGGTTTTTTTGTCGTGAATCAGTTCGGCGGCTTTTTCCAGTTCTTCGCGCGTCACCCCGGCGCGCTGGCAGGCCGCATCGACATCGAGGTTCTCGATCGTCTGGCACAACGCTCTGTACCCAATGGTTTGTTTTTCGCAAAATTCCCGATCATGCCAGCCCTTGTCGATGATGATTTTACTCAATGCCTTTATCCAGAAAATGTCCGCGCCTGGTTTGACTTTCAGGTGGACGGCCGCATTTTTAACGAGATCCGTTTCACGGGGGTCGGCCAGGATCAGGTTGAGACCGCTTTTTTTGGCGCGTTTTTTGACCTGCATCCAGATGACCGGATGGGTAAACGTCGTATGCGCCCCCACCAGAAAAACCGTTTCCGTGACTTCATAGTCCTCAAGAAAGGTGCTGACCGCGCCGTATCCCAGTTGCTGTCTCAGTGCCACTTCAGATGGGCCGTGGCATAGTCGGGCGCAATTGTCGACGTGGTTGTTGCCGATGACGGTGCGCTGAAACTTTTGTGAAAGATAGGCCTCTTCGTTGAGGATTTTGCCGCTGCAGAGCATCCCGATACTTTCCGGGCCGTACTTGCGGGAGATCTGCTTTAGGCGCCGGGAGGCGAATTGGATGGCTTCATTCCAGGAAACAAGCACCAGTTGGACAGCTTTGCGGATATAGGGCTGGGTCAGACGCTCCGGATGATTTAAAAGTTCGTGAACCGTGAACCCCTTGACGCAAGCGTATCTTGCGTTCAACTCTGGATTTCGCCCCGCCGCGCCGCTTCTAAACGGCCGGCCGTCTTCATCCAGCGACAGTTCCAGGTTGCAGCCGACACCGCAATATGGGCAAATGATGGGTATTTGTCTTTGCAAGGTCAAATTGATCCCCGTTTAAATACGAAAGACGTTTTTACTTGTTTGGATGTTCATTGCCGGGTCGCATTAGCCCGATATGGCGCCTGGACTCGACAAAGGAGATGTCGGGAAAGACGCCCAAGGACTTGAGGCTTTGAGGGCCTTGGTAAAAGACCCATGGCTTTTTTGTTCAAGAAAATAAACGGGTGACACCCGAATCCCCCCGGGTCGACCGAGATTATCCGGCATATTTGTCCAGGCCCATGTGGTGATGAAACTTTAGAAAGGCCGTTCGGCCGAATTCAGGCAGAAGCGACAGATAGCTGAATCCTTCCATCGGCAGACTGAACCGTTCGAGACCGGGTTCCGTGCAGGAGCGGCACTCATCGAACCGACCGACGCTTTTGCGTATCCGGTTCGCCCCCTCCGAAAAGAAAATATCCGCCAATGATTGGCGCCGGATGTTGCCGACGAATCGATCGACCAAGGGGCACAAGTACACATCGC
>JBAPWQ010000074.1:0-11708 GCA_049283795.1 Desulfobacterales bacterium
CACCGTTTTCGATAAGTTCAGGCATGCTGCCCCTGTCAAAGGCGATCACGGGCGTACCGCAGGCCATGGATTCGATCACGGACAAGCCGAAAGGCTCATCAAACTGTATCGGGTGCAACAGCGCGCAGGCCCTGCCCAGCAACCGGCTGCGCTCAACGGGTCCGACGCTGCCGATATAAACCACTGTGTCGTTGTCTATGTGAGGGGCCACATACCGGTCAAAGTAAGCATGATCCTGGATGATGCCCGCCAATATCAGCTTTTTACGGCAGGCCCCGGCGATTCTCAGGGCTTCGCGGGTGCCTTTGTCCTGGTGAATACGCCCGAAAAAAAGCAGGGTGTCATCCGGGGCCGGTTGAAAATCAAGCTGTTTGATATCAATGCCGTGATGGATGGTTTTGATATACTCAAGATCCGGTGATCGATCGGCATCGCTGATGGAAACATAGAACGCTTTGCCGTTGTATTTCTTGTAAACCGGCAGAATCCCGGGCGATGAAAAGCCGTGAATGGTGGTCACCACCGGGGTGGTGGTCAGGCCAGTGTAAGTCAGCGGTAGGAAATCAAAATGGTTGTGGATCATGTCGTATGCATCGGCATGCTCAAAGAGTTCTGAAATGTGCAGGCACTCCCAGACTTTTGGTATGAGGGAGCGGTCTTCTTCATAGCCCTGCGGGCAAACGGCATGCAGCCTGCCGCTGGTCTGCGAATCAGCGGTGGCAAACAAGGTCACATCATGGCCACGCGCGACCAGCCCTTCGGTTAAAAGGGAGGCCACGTTTTCCCATGGCCCATAATGTCGCGGCGGCGTGCGCCAGGCAATCGGCGAGAGCATTGCAATGTGCATGACTGATCCTTTTATTTCGTCCCCAATCCTATTTTGTTTTCTGTGACGACGGCTGGTTTAAAATTTCGTCGGCATAAAGCTTTTGCAATGTCATCAGCGAAAGCAGCCAGGCCAGGGAAGACTCGGCGCCTTCGTTCTGGTTGATGCCGTCGGCCATCAATCCATCCCGGCAGCCGCCGGTCTTGGGATCATAGAGCGGCAAGTTGAGGTCGTTGTGTCCGAGAAACCAATTAAAACACATGACGGCATTGTCGAACCATGATTTATCCCGTGTGATATTAAAGGCTTCCACACAAGCCTCGACCATGGCATTGGCTTCAATGGGCTGCTGATCGAAACGGGCTCTGGGGCCTCCTTGTTCATACCATCCGTTGCTGCCGATGGGCACAAAGTGACCGTCTTCGGTTTGAATGGTAATCAGCCACTTGAGGGATTTGAGTCCCATATTGATCATGTCATTGCGTTGCATCCGCTGGCCGCACAGCAGCAGCGCATGAGGCAGTTTGCCGTTGGCGTAGTTCAACGCCTTTTCAAGCCAGGGCCAACCGTCAGTTGCATGGTTTTTAAACTGATCGAACAGCTTGTCGGCCAGAGCTTCCCGGACCCTGCGCACATCACTGTCGCCGGAAAATTTATCTAGGTAGGCGTGCATTCCCACCAGGCAAAAAGCGATGGCGCGGGGTGAACTAAAATTCTCGACGGCTCGCAGCGCCTTGTTGAAAAGGGTCGTGCTCAGCGCGAGATGCCCGGGATTTTGAAGAAAAGCCACCGCTTTGCCGAGGCTCCAGATCGCCCGACCATGCGCATCCTCGGAACCGACCTCTTCCGTCCACTGTCGCGAATAGGTCATAAAGTTGCGAAAGCGCCCAGTTTTTTCATTATAGGCATACAGAAGAAATCCGAGATAATGGCCGCTGAGGGAATCAAGGCCCAAGCCGTTTGTCGGCAGGTATCTTTGACCCAGGGCGGCAACCAGCAGCGCTCTGGCATTATCATCGGTGCAGTAGCCATGGGTTCGATCGGGGATGGTATAAGTGGCATGCTGCAAGATGCCGGTATCATCGGTAAAGGCTTTCAGGTGATCGAGCTTGATCTCCGGCAGCTCGAAATTCGTGATGGCCTCGATATTTTCAACATAGGAATGCCGTGGTCGGGGGTTCCGGGTACGGGTTTGCCGTACTTCACTGAACACCTGGAGGTAATTCCGGGCGACCTCCTTCCACACGGCCTCACGGGTGAATGTATAGGCCTTTTTGCGCATGGCGTGCCGCTCGACATCGTTGTCCAGAAGGTCGATGATCTGTTCCGCCACGGCTTCCGGATTGCTGAAGGGGACAATTCGGCCCCGGCCTTCGGCAAGCATCTCGGTGGCATACCAATATGGTGTCGAAATGATGGCTTTGCCGGTGCCCATGGCATAGGCAAGGGTTCCGGAGGTAATCTGGGCTTCCTCAAGATAGGGCGTTGTGTAAATATCGGCGATGCCGAGAAACTCACACAATTCTTTGAGTTCAACAAAACGATTTTGAAAAATGACATGCGCGCCGATATCGAGTTTGTGCACGAGCTGCTGCAGCATGATACGGTAGGCATCCCCGTACAATTTCAAGATATGCGGATGGGTTGCCCCCAGGACAATATAGGCCACATCGGGGTGCTTTTTGATGACCTCCGGAAGCGCCAGCAATACATTTTCGATGCCCTTATTGGGGGAAAGCAGGCCGAATGTGAGCAGGACCTTTTTGCCCTCCACACCGAACTTGTCTTTGTTGAAGCTGGGATCAATAAAGGGTGTATCCGGAATGCCGTGATGAATAAAGACAATTTTCTCTTCGGGCACCGCGTAGATCTCTTTAAGGAATTCAGCGGCCTTATGGCTCATCACGACCAGTTTGTCAGACAGTTCGGACAGCTTGCCCATGACGGCGAGATATTCCGGCGCGGGGTCTTTCAAAACCGTGTGTAACGTGGTTACCACCGGCATGCGCAGGTCGGCCAATAGTTTTAAGAGGTGGCTGCCGGCCGGACCGCCGAAAAGACCGTATTCATGCTGCACACAGACAATATCCGTCTGATTGATATTGAGAAATTGAGACGCCATGCTGTAGTCGCTCAATTTGTTCTGGTTGATTTCAAAGCGCACTTTATCCGGATAAGGATATCCCTCGGGCGTGTCATTCATTGCCGCCGCCCAGCAGTTAATGTCAGGAGCTTCCGCCGACAGGCCTTCAACCAAATCCGTGGTGAAGGTGGCGATGCCGCATTGGCGGGGCAAATAATTGCCGATTACGGCAACCGAGTTGATTCCCTCGTAATATTTAATAACAGATGTCATGACCACTACCTTTTCACTTCCGCTTCCAAATTATTATTTGATTGCCTTTTTCTGTTCTTCGCGTTTCAAGTCTTAAATACCCTTTGGGGGTCGTTTAGACAACCCAGGAACAAATATACTTTCTACGAACTCGCTCTACTTTTTTCGTCATGAATCTGGCTGCCACAGTAAATGGGTGGACTATCCTTTGCGGCGCCTCACGCGCCCTGCAGGACATCGATCATCGAGAAGACCCTGCCGCTTGCCCCCTGCTGCAGTTTTGCACGCAGGTAGACGATGGCATCCAGGGTCCCGCGGGCATATATTTCACGGCCGTTGATATTGTGGGTGAATTCAAACCGCACGGTCCCGTCGGCCGAGGTCAGGGTGTAGGTGTGCCATCCGTGGCCGGTTATATAGTCTTGCGGGATGCCCAAGACGTTTCTCTGCCTATCCGGGTCGCGCTCCTTCAGGATATCGGCTTCGATGAACGGGACGCCCAGATCGTTGAAGTATGTCACCATGGCTTTGGCGGTGCCGCTGGTGTCGGCTTTACCCTTCTGGTGGCTTTCCCTGATCTCGAGGCGGTAGCCCTCGAACAGGCCCGGAAACGAGCGGGCGGCATAGTCCATCATCGCCTGAAAGCCGACGATCTGTTTGGCCATGTTGGGGGCGATGACCGCCACGGTCGACGATTTCCGGACGGACTCCGCCAGCAGCTCACGGTTTCCCCCGGTGGTGCCCATGACAAACGGCAGCGCGTTGCGACAGTAAAACTCGCCGTTTTGATTGACGGCCGCCGGGTGGGTGAAGTCGACCGTGATGAAGTCAGGGCTAACGGCCTTGACCTTCGACAACGCCGCATCGCGCTCGTGCGGCTTTACGAGACAAACGGTGGCGTCCACCACGCGCGCTTCGCCCGCTGAAATTTCGGGCCCGGTGAGCGAAAAGGGGATCAGTTCGAAACGGCCATCGCTCAGGACGTGCCGTGCCACGGTTTCTGCCACGCGGCCCGGAAGACCGTTGACCATGACGTTGATCGATTTCATCGGCGGGTGCCTCCTTTACGCTGTTGGGATGTTATCCGTGGCTCAAACCAGTGTAGACTTCGGCGGCGATGGCGCTCAGGCGCGGGAACTCGTTTTCGGCGTCGCGGTTCAACCGACGGTGCAGGCTGCGGACGGCGGTCGGTATGTAGGCCTCGAATTGGGTCTTGCCCTTGACTTTGCTCAGGTGGCCGAAAGCCCCCAGGATTTGAAGATTGCGAGTCAGGCAGCAGTAGTGGTGGCCCATGCGGAAGCGGTGGGGATCGACGGGCTTTATCAGCTCGACCCGCTGCAGGCAATACGCCGCCAGTTGATCCTGAACGATCTGCGGCAGATCGACATACGGGTCGATCAGCAGCGATGCGAGATCGTACTGGATCGGCCCCAGGCGGCCGCCCTGGAAATCGATGATGACGCCGGTCCCGTTTTTGATCATGATGTTGCGGGACTGAAAGTCGCGGTGCATGAATCCGTTGACGCCGAAGGCCAGGGCACGGTCGGCCAGCTGCTCGAACTCCGGCGCCAGGTCGGCAAAAGAATCGCTGCGCGCCAGGTAGGTTTTTAAAAAAGCCTCCACGAAATAGCGGCACTCCTTCTCGAGGATGACCTCGCGGCTGTATGACGCTGTCTGGTATGTCCAGGCGGGATCGAAGTTCTCGGCGCCGGCGAAGGCCATTTTGACCAACTGCCGTATCAGCGGACGATAGCGGGCCACAAGTTCCTCGTCCCGTGAGATGCGCCGGACCGTCTCCTGCAGATGTTCGTCGCCAACGTCTTCAAGATAAACCAGTCCGGCGCACCGATCGCAGAGGTGGTTTTGCGGTACGTTAACGCCGGTCGCCCGCAAGTGACGGCCGATGGCGACAAAGGCGTCGACTTCGGCGGTTTCCGGGCCGGTGCGAAGGCCGTGGTCCGCCAGGATCAGGGAGGACGATCCGGATGTCAGCCGGTACCAGAGCCGGTCGGAGCCGTCACCGGCCAGCAGGACGCGGTCGATCGGGTGCGGGGGACGGTCCGGAAAAACCCGTGCGAACACGCCGGGCGTCATCTTGTCGTAAACCGCTTGACGGTAGCGATCGGGCGTGCCGATGTCGGCCCAGTCGTGTCCGGTGGCGATGAAGGCCTTGACGCCGCGGCCCGCGGCGATCAGGTCCCGGTAGGTGTCGATGCTGCTGTGAAAGACATCCGGCGGGACCAGGTCGAGAACATCGGGGTCGAGGACCTGGATGCCGGTAAAGGCCAACAGCCGCCCGCCGGCGGCCGCGGCGCCGTCCGGGCCCGATCCGCCGAACCCGGTGATAAGGTCGCCCGGGCCGAGCGTAACGGTGTTGAAGGCCGGTGCATCGTGCAGGACCAGGGTCACCGGATGCGGGTGCTGGCGGTGGAAGCGGTACACCGCCGCCAGATCGATGTCGGTCACGATGTCGCTGTTGACGACCATAAAGGGGTGATCGTCCCAGAAGTCCGCCACGTTTTTTATTGCGCCGCCGGTGCCGCGGATCTCCGGCTCGAAGCGGGTGTGCACCGGAACCGGGTATTTTACAGCGGCCGCGAACGCTTCGATCTGATCGTGCAGATGGTGGGTGTTGACGACGATGGCACGGCAGCCGGCCGCCACGAGCTGCCGGATCATCCGGTCAAGGACCGGTTGATCGGCGATCGTGAACAAGGCTTTCGGCCTGAAATCGGTGTAAGGCCGCAGCCGGGTGCCGAAGCCGGCGGCCAGAATCATGGCTTTCATAACGGATCTGCTCAAAACACCGGTCCACCGGCATCGAAGCCGCCATCTTTTTTAAGGTGCGCGACGGCGTTATTGCAGGCGGCTGAGATAGCGGTTGATGGCAACGGCGAAGGGTTCGGTTTTCTCGATATCTTCCGAGCTTTTGATGCCCTGGCTGATGAAGAAATCGGCGGCGTTTTCATAGGTCACGCGCGACAGGGATTCGCGGCGCCCGATTTCCTTGCGTTTGTACATCCGCCGGCCGCGGGCTTCTATTTTCTTCAATCGCTCCTTGGGATTCAAACCGTCGGGCGGGGCCCACAGGAAGTGATTCAGGACGACCAAATAGGTTTCGAAATACGTTGTCAAAAATGCGGCGAAGAGCTTCAGTTTCCTGAAGCCGGCCGAGGTGATGTTATAGGTATCCGGCAGTGTCTGGTGGGGAATGAGAATCGCGTCATCGATGAAAATCTTGAGCGTCTTGCGGACGATATATTCCGGATTCAGGTCGATGTCATAGGCGAATTCATTCTTGAATAGGTGCTGCAGATAGCGGTAGCCGTTATGGAGGTCGGCCGCGGCGAATTGAAAGGCGTCCAGGTGCAGGATCTCCAGGGCGGTGAAGGCCGCCGGAATGAAAAAGGCGACGCAGTTGTTCTTGTAATACTCCAGGGTCGTGCGCTGGCTTTCGTTGACCGTGTATTCGGTTTCGGCGGCCACGTCCTCTTTCGACTTGGCGACCGATTCGATGAATTTTCGCTGAACGAAAGAGGTCAGCGCATTGTCGACGGCATACTCCTGATCGATCAGAAGGGTGTCGGCCAACTGAGCCCCCTGCGTGCCGAGATAGCGCAGGTACAGGTCGATGACCGGCTTGAGGTGCGGCCGCGCAAACCGCGGCCGGGGAATGTTGAGAATGGCGCACGCGCACAGACCGTGGGCGGTGACGACGGTCCGCTTGTTGATGGCGTTGACGATGCGGAAACCGAGGTTGCGGCAGAAGGTGTTCTTCTCCTTGGGAGAGATGTCATGGATGTTCAAGCCCTGGTCGCGCAGCAGTTGGCTGAGAGACAGCGGTTCATGGAAACGCAGGTATATTTTTCCGTAGCGCTTCTTGAGGAACCGGCGGGCATTGAGGACCTGGCGAAAATTTTCCGGCTCCTTCTGCCCGCCGCTGAGCTCATTGATGTAAGAGCTTTCCTCCAGCACGCGGTCATAGCCGATGTAGACCGGAACGAAGATCATTTCTTCACAGGCGCCGTTGCGAAAGGCCTCGAACAGCATGGACAGAAGTCCCAGCTTCGGCAGTATCATCTTGCCGGTCCGGCTGCGCGTGCCCTCGATAAAAAATTCGACGTTGAATCCCTCTTCGAGCAGTTTATAGAGGTATTCCGCAAACACCCGCGCATACAAAACGGCGCCCCGGAAGCTGCGTCGGATGAAGAAAGCCCCGCCTCTGCGGAACAGCGGCCCGATCGGCCAGAACGACAGGTTCTTGCCGGCGGCGACATGCGGGCAGGGCATGTTGTTATGATACAGGATATAGGAGAGAATCAGGTAGTCGATATGGCTCTTGTGGCAGGGGATCAGAACCAGCGGGCCGTTTTGCGAGGCCGATTTAACGTACTTGAGTCCGTCGCTGTTGAAGGAGACGCCCTCGAACATGGTGTCGACGATATAGCCGACGATCACCGAGGCGATTTTAATCATGTTGGTGCTGTATTTGGCGGCGATTTCACTCAAGTTGGCGGCCGCTTCCTTGCGGAGCTTGTATATCGGGGTATTGCGCGATTCGGCCAGTTTGGTCAAAAATTCCTGGAACCGTTCTCCGGTTAAAATATTTTCTTTGAGTTCCTCCGGACTCTTGAGAACCGGGCCGGTGATGGTTTGGCGATGCCGGTTTATCTGCCGCAGCAGAAAACGCCGCAGATACAGCGACTGGTACACGGTGGGTTTCTCGTAAATTTCGGCCCGGTAAAGAAACGCCATCAGGTTCACGGGTGTCCCTATTTCCGTGAAAACCCTGCCCGGGTTCCGGAAGAGCGTCACCAGGCGGCGGATTGTGCCCGGTTTGCCCTCCGGTCCGAACATCATGTCGATCAGGGTCGGATTGGAGCGATACGGATTCTTGCTGAAAAACATCAGCAGCGGAACGAGGTAAATCGGCCGGTCGGTCTTTTTCTGAAACTCGACGAGGTATTCGAGCGGGTCGATCTTGGAGCGCAGAAAGCGCCGGTGAAATTCGTCTCGGTCGACCAGCGACAGAAACCCGGCCTTACCGTCGAGCAGTTCGGCTTGAATATAGCCGCTTTTATAAGGATCCTGGAAAGACAGGCTGCCCAGGAAATGAAAGAGCTGGGACCAGAAGATCTTGAAAAGCCGGCCGACGGGTTGCCACAACAGCGGGCGGTAGTCGAAGCCGATTTCCGGAACGGGATAGCCTCTGCCGGCAAAAGCGGTGTGGTAGTAAAGGTATTCGAACCGGCTCTTGTTCTTGTTGATGTAGACGATGATGGCGTTTTTGGGGACCTGGTCGATGACGGCGGTCAGGTCCGTGCTGAGCGCAATGCCGGAGTAGAACATCTTCAGCAGCAGCGCCCGCAGCCGGCCGAGCTTGCGGGGTAGAAAACAGCTGTAGGGATCGGTCGTGCCGCCGACTGGCGGGCCGGAAGAGACGCCCGATGGGCGCAGGGGCGACGTTGATTTCAATTTACTCATACGGGTAACTACCTACAATTAAAACTAAAAGTGTTTACCAAAATGAAGGCTGATTTGCAATGTTTAATTTGGGAACCGGAGCCTGCCTCGACGGACGGTCCCTGCCCGGTTAAAAAATCGACCGGGGACGCGGTGACTTTTCAAAGGGGCTTGTCTTGGCTTTCAAACTGTGTTAGGAACCGCTTCAGTTTTGTCGTTTCCAGCGGCGTGCTGTATAGTCTTTTCTTTAATTTACAAAGTGTTACCTTCAATCGGCGGGAAGAAGCGCCTTCCGCTGAAAGTTTTTATTTGACCTGCGGTGTCAGCGGTATTAGAGTGGCGGCTCAAAAATAGAAACAATATCTGGCGTGAACACAACAAATGAGGAGGATTTTTATGAAAACGTTGATCGGTGGGGCGATTGCGGCGGCACTGGGGCTGATCGGACTAGGGGTATGGTGGACCGAATTCTTGATGGTCCTGGCCGGCATTATTCCAATCATGCTCCTGCTTGGCGGCGGGCTGGCGGTTTATCTCGGATTCGATGAACTCAAGGACAACTGGAAAAAAGACGAACCGGCTTTCGAGTCCTCATCGGTAAAAGAGGACGAGGTTGAGCAATATAAGAAAGAAATCGACGACCTCAAGGATGAAATCAAAAGCCTGAAAAAGGCATAGCCGCCGCATGTGACCGACAGAGCTCTGCCGCCGTGGTGGGGCTCTTTTTTTTGAGGGTTACCGCCGGCCGCCGGTTGTAACGGCGGCCCGGGCCAGCTGATCCGCCCGTTCGTTTTGCGCGTGTCCCGCATGGCCGCGAACCTTGATGAGGGTCACGTCCTTCAGCGCCGTCAGCATCGTGCGGATCGAGGCGATGAGGTCTCTGTTTTTCTGAGCCTTCCATCCGAGCGACAGCACGCCGAGAGCGTAACTGCTGTCCGTGTAGATCCTGACCGGCAGGTTTTTGCTCTTCAGTTCCGTCAAAGCGACGCGAATCGCTTCGAGTTCGGCGACGTTGTTGGTGGTGTCGCCGATATATTTCGATATTTCCTTCGTCTTTTCCCCGTACGTCAATACCACCCCGATACCGGATGGCCCGGGATTGCCCGACGAGGCGCCGTCGGTGTAAATATGAACGGTGTTCGGTTCTGCCGGGGGCAGGGTCGTTTTGGTTTTTTTCCTGGTTTCCGACTTCTGGCGGGCAGGGGCCGCCCGGGCTTCGACCGGGGCGTCGAGCTCCGCGAGGTTGGCGGGGTTCACCCAGTACTCGTAGTCCTGCTCCAGCTGATACTTGATCAGGACCTTGCCGTTTTTTTGCAGCGGTCGCCCGCCGGGGTCCAGGGCCTGCCAGACCTTGTTGTTTTTGAAGCGCATGCGGCGCCATTTAAGCTCCTCGGAGTCGGGGCTTTTCATCGGTTCAATCGTAGAGGTGGACGGAGCGGCTGAGGGTCAGAAAAGTGGCCAGCGCCTCGCGCCAGGACCGGGCGATGTCCGCGATCGGCTCCAGGCCTTCGATCCGCTTCCGGACCGAACGGTCACCGATGATCAGGTCGATCGGCAGCCGTTCGTATTCGTATTCATAGGGCGGCGGTTTCCACGCAAACTCCTGCCGGTGATGCCGGATGACCGCCTGCAGGAGTTCCAGCGCAGCGGCGTACGGGCGGTAGCGCTGCGGATCGGTGACGTGAACCTGGAATCCGTGGCAAGGGCGCCCGCACCATTTGTTGGCGGTGGGTTCGAAAGTGACCGGCCGCAGGATGATTCCGGGCAGTTCGGCGACGGGTGCGGTGGCTGAGATCTTTCGGGGCTCGATGAAAGGGGCGCCGAAAAGTTCGAAGGGCTGGCTGGTGCCGCGTCCTTCGGAAACATTGGTTCCTTCCCAGAGCACCTGGCCGGGATAGACCATCGCCGATGCCGGTGTCGGCAGGTTGGGGGAGGGCGGCACCCAGGGCAATCCGGTTTGAGGGTAATACATCGCCCGGTGCCAGTATTTCATCGGGATCACTTTCAGGTCGCAATTGATGCCGAAGTGCCGGTTGAACAGCAGCGCCAGTTCCCCGATGGTCAGCCCGTGGCGCATGGGCAGCGGATAGCGTCCGACAAAGGAGGTGCAGTCGGCGGCAACGCTGTTGCCCTCTACGACCTGCCCGTTGACCGGGTTGGGCCGATCAAGGACCACAATTTTTTTAGAATAGGCCCGGGCGGCTTCCATGCAGTAGGAAAGGGTGTAGATGAAAGTGTAGACGCGCGTGCCGGCGTCCTGAAGGTCGACCAGCAGGACATCGATCGGGGCGAACATGTCGCGGGTCGGAATCCGGGTGGTGCCGTAGAGGCTGAAGATGGGAAGGTTCAGGGCCGGATCGACACCGTCGGCCGACTCGATCATGTTGTCCTGTTTCTCGGCCATAAAACCGTGCTGGGGGGCGTAAAGCGCGGTCAGCCGGTCAGGAAACCGGCGTGCGATTACATCGCGGGCATGGCGCAACTCGGGGTCTACCGATGCCGGATTGCAGAGCAGGCCGAGGCGGCACCCATCAAGCCAGGCGGGTGGATTTTGGCAGAGATTTTCGAGTCCGGTTATGACGCGTTGCATGATGGCCAGTTATTTTTAATCAAGCCCTGAGCCCGAAAACACGACCGCGGAGCGCCCCGGGCGCCGGTTCGGCCGGGCCGAAACCGGTCAGTGAAGGGCACAAGCATACCATGTTTTGACCCCGAGTCAAGCAAACTGCCGGTACAGGCACGGAAAATCATGGCGCAAAACTTGACAAAGATTTTAAATAAAATTACAAAGAAAATTTATGTCTTTTTGCCGCCCCGCGGCGGCCGGGTCTTCCGGCGGGGTGGCCGGTAATGACCAAGAGGACAATGGAAATCGACCTGGAGGGCCTGGTTGTCATCGTCGGCAATTATGGCAGCGGAAAAACCGAAATTGCCGTGAATCTGGCCGTCGAGCACCGCCGGCGCGGCATCGATGTGCGGTTGGCGGACCTCGACCTGGTGAACCCCTATTTCCGAACGCGGGAAGCCCGCCAGGCCCTCGGCCGTATCGGTGTCGAGGTCCTTTTGCCGCCGCCGGAGTATTTG
>JBAPWQ010000075.1:0-9910 GCA_049283795.1 Desulfobacterales bacterium
CGGTGATGGCCCCGCCGTAGGCCTCCATGTTGGAGGGCGAGTTGTGGGTCTCGCCGGTAATCGCGTAGTAGTGGTTTTCGTCGAAGCGGCCGGCGCCGGCATTGTCCCACAGGACCGATATCACCCACGGTTTTTGCTTCTGGAGTGCCAGGGTCGGCGCCTCGATGAACGTTTTGAAGAGATTGTCCTCGATGACCGGTTCGCCCCCGTCGCCGTCCCGGTAAACAAACCGCCCCCTGAACGTGTTGTGGTTGCAGTGATCGCTGCGGGCCTGGGAGATGTACTCCAATTCGATGTCGGTGGGATCGCCGAGCCCGACGGCCGCCCGCGCGGCTTTGACCTCCGGCCGCAGGAAATAGGCCCGCACCACCGGTATGTCGTTGGCATCGAGCGCCAGGTTGCGCTCGCGGCTGACCTCTTGCAGGGCGGCGTCGCTGTCGATCGGAATCGTCGCCACGGTCGGGGTGTGGTTCAGCATCACCTTGGGCAGGATCAGGCCGACGCCGAGCGCCGGGTCCCAGTCCCTTGCCGCGTAGACTTTCCACTGCTGGATGATGTCGTTGGCCAGGAGCGCGCCGGCGATCTTGTCCGCAGCGGCCGCGGTCAGATTCCGGCCCTTGAGGCAGTAGCGCTTGGACGTGTAAACCGTCTCGCCTTTTTTCAACCGCACGCCGAGCAGGTCTTCGATGGCCTCCACGGCCGTGCTGCCGGGATTGTCTTTGACCCCCGGCCGGAACCCCACCCAGATGATCCAGTCACCGTCGATCGGCAGCGGGTCGTAGGACGATATCTGGGTCACCGGATTGGTAAAGATCTCGGTCTGAAGGAGCTGAAGCTGTGACGGCGACAGCTCGGCGTCGATGGTCAGCACGCCGACGGTACGGACCCGATCGATCGGGATGCCGAAGTAATCACGGGCCTTTTGGCGGATGCCTTCGCCTTCGGCGTCGACGAGATGGGATTTGAGCGTAATTTCGAGTCGGTGCGGCATAACAGTTGCTCAGAGCCTGTTTTTCAAACTTAGTTCGCTTCGCTCACAAGTGGAATAATGGAACAATGGAATATTGGAACATTGGGGCCATTGGTGTTCCGTAATTCCAACGTTCCATCATTCCATGTAGGCGGCATAAACCTGTGCCGCTAAACTGCATGATATAAATATGATGTCGAAATTCCGAGACGTTAAGAATACATTTCCTATTGGCCCGAAAAAATGCGGGTGATGTCGTTGTAGAAAACGAAGATCATCAGCAGGATCAGGACAAACATTCCGGCTTGCTGGGCCACTTCGCGGACCCGGATGCTGACCGGCCGGCCGATGATCATCTCGATGACAAAAAACAGCAGGTGTCCGCCGTCGAGCACCGGGATCGGTAAAATATTGAGGATCGCCAGGTTCACGCTGATCAGGGCAATGAAGAACAGCAGGTTGGTCGCCCCCAGCTTGGCCTGCTGCCCGGCCAGTTCGGCAATCATGATCGGCCCGCCGATGGTCTTGGTGGATACGGTGCCCTGGATGATCTTGGCGACGCTGACGACCGTCAGCTCGGCAATTTTGTAGGTCTGCACCACGCTTTCGGCCATCGCCCCAAGCGGATTCAGTCTTTTGGAGAAGACCTCGCCGGCGGCGGTGATGCCGATCACGTGACGGGGGATGTCCTCGCCGAAGATATTCTTGGTCGTCTTCAACTCCGGGGTCACCGTCACCTCGCGAATCGCTTCCTCACGCCGGTAGGTGACCTCGAGGGGCTCGCCCTTGCTGGCCGCGATAATGGTGGCCATTTCGTCCCAGCTCTCCACCGCGGTTCCGTTGATCGACAGGATCTGGTCGCCCTTCATCAGACCGGCCGCACGCGCGGGAGTACCGGGCTGAGCTTCGCCAATGATCGGCTTGAGGATCACGGTGCCCGAGATCTGGAATATGCCGTAGAATATCAGCACCGCCAGCAGAATGTTGAACGCCGGGCCGGCGGCCACGATTAAAAATCTCTTTAAAACATGCTTGTGCGTAAAGGAAATGGGAACATCGGCCGGGTCGATCTCGGCATCCGGTTCTTCGCCGATCATTTTAACGTAGCCGCCCAGCGGCACGGCCGAGATGCGGTAATCGGTGATGCCGACTTTCTTTCCGAAGATGCGCGGGCCGAAGCCGAGGGAAAATCGCTCGACCCCCACGCCGAACAGGCGCGCGACGAGAAAATGCCCCAGTTCGTGAAAGAAGATCAATACCCCCAAAACGATGACGAAAGCGAAAATATTGGTCCCCATGGTGATTGGTCCTGTTCCAAACAGCCGCGGCCTTGCGGGCCGTCACGGTGCGGAAGAATGTGTTTAGCCGGTTTAGCCGGTTGAGTCGGTTTAGCCGGTTAAGTCGGTTACGTCAGTTGAGTCGGTGAAAAGATATTTTAGATTTGACTCAGAAAGCGCTCCAAACCTCTAAAGCGGCCTCGACGCCTAAAAACAGACCCGCCTGGGTCCGGATGGGCGGATACGACGGTGGTGACTGTCTCGTAGGGGCGAAAAATTTTTCGCCCTTCCCGGAATCTTGTTCGAAATCGTTTCCCTGTTAAAGCGCATCGATCCGTTCGCCGGCGGCCCGGCGGGCCCAGCGGTCGGCTTCGAGCAGCGCCGCCAGGTCCGGCTTGTCGATGATCGCGTGCCGGTTCATCACCGTGCCGATGACCTGCGGAATTTGCGTGAACCCGATGCGGCCGTTCAAAAAGGCCTGAACCACCAATTCGTTGGCCGCATTCATGACCGCCGGCAGCGTTCCCCCGCTCTCCCCGGCCCGAAAGGCCAGCGCCAGGCAGGGAAACTTGTCGAGATCGGGTTTTTGAAACGTCAGGGTCGTGCCGGCGCCGAAGTCCGGCAGGGGCTGATCCAGCGGGAGCCTCTGCGGATAGGAAAGCGCATAGGCAATGGCGCCCTTCATGTCCGGAACGCCCATCTGGGCCAGCACCGATCCATCGCGGAAGGCGACCATCGAGTGCACGATGCTCTGGGGATGAACGAGGACCTCGATTTGGGAAAAGGCCACGTCGAAGAGCCATTTCGCCTCGATGACCTCGAGCCCCTTGTTCATCAGGGTGGCCGAATCGATCGTAATCTTGGGGCCCATCTGCCAGTTCGGATGTTTCAGGGCCGCCTCCGGTGTTATGCCGCCGAACTCATTTGCCGGTCGATCCAGAAAAGGGCCCCCGGAAGCGGTCAGAAGAATCTTGCCCAGGTCTTCCGGACGGCTTCCAGCCAGACACTGGAAGATGGCGCTGTGTTCGCTGTCCACCGGCACGATGCGAACCCTGCGGGCCGCAGCGCGCTGCATGACGATGTCTCCGGCCACCACCAGGGTTTCCTTGTTGGCCAGGGCGACATCCTTGCCGGCGTCTATCGCCGCCAACGTGGGCGCAAGGCCGGCGGCCCCGACCATCGCGCTGACGACCATATCGGCCGACGGCAGGCTGGCCGCCTGGCGATACCCTTCCGCACCGCACAGGACCCGCGTCCGGCTGCCCTGCGGAAGCATGGCCCGCAGTTTGTCGGCCAGGCCGGCGTCGTACACGACGGCTACCTCGGGCTTGACCGCCGCGATCTGCTGGCTGAGAAGCGCCAGGTTCGATCTGGCCGCCAGGGCCGCGACGGCGAACTCATCCGGGAAACGGGCCGCCACCGCCAGCGTGTTGCGGCCGATCGATCCGGTGGAACCCAGGATGCTCAAGCGCTTCATCGGCTCAGGATTCTTTCAAAAGTAATCGATCGCAAGCTAAACCGCCAGCACCTTCAACGCATAAGCCACCGGGGCGGCAAACAGCAGGGCGTCGATGCGGTCCAGAATGCCGCCGTGACCCGGCAGCAGCGCGCCGGAATCCTTGACCTTGGAGGCGCGCTTGAGCATCGATTCGAACAGGTCGCCGAGCTGCCCGGCCAGTCCGATGAGAAGACTGCCCGCCAGGGCCTGCGGCCAGGTCGCCCCCGGCAGGAACAGCGCCTTTGCCAGCGCGCCGAAAACCAGGCTGGCGACCAGTCCGCCCAGTGCCCCTTCGATGGTCTTGTTGGGGCTCACCGCCGGGCTCAACTTGTGGCGGCCGTAATACGAGCCGACGTAGAGGGCGCTGGTGTCACCGGCGAACACGACGAAGAGCAGGTAAAATATCCACCCCATGCCGTCCGCGCCGTTACGGATCAGGATCAGAAAAGAAGCAAACAGCGGGACATAGACCATGCCCAGGGTTTGTTTGATCAAGGTCGCAAGGATTTCCGGCCTGTTTTTGAACTGCTGCACGCCCACCAGGCTGCAGGCCATCAGATTGAAGGCCAGGACCGCGGCCATGAGATCGGGCATCCCCTTGAATGCCGCATAGGCCAGCCCGCCGGCCGTCAAAAAGCCGATCAGCGGCAGGGCCGAGAGGATCTTCTCTTCCGGTTTCAGCACGATCCGGAAATACTCCCACACCCCGAGTCCCGCCGCAGCCGTCACCAGCAGCCCGAACCACATCCCGCCGCTGTAGACGAAAAAAACCAGGAAGGGTAATGCCACCAGGCCGGTAATCCAGCGTTTCAAATTCATGCCCCGCGTCGTGTCATGTGAAGGGGGGAGGAACCGGACTGCGGAATGAACCGCGCCAGGCCCGCAGTCCCCCCGCGTCGCTAAGCGTCGACTTTCCCGAAGCGACGGTCCCGCTGCTGATAGTCTTTCAATATGCCCAGAAACTCTTCGCGGCTGAAATCAGGCCACAAAGTAGGGGTGACAAAAATTTCCGCGTAGGCAATCTGCCACAGTAGAAAATTGCTGATACGCATCTCGCCGCTGGTGCGAATCAGAAGGTCCGGGTCGGGGATGCGGGCGGTGTACAGGTGGCGGGCGACCAGCTCTTCGGTGATGTCGCCGGGCTCGATCTCGCCGCTGCAAACCTTCCGGGCCAGCAGCCGCACCATGCGGAGAATTTCCGCCCGGCTGCCATAGCTGAGCGCCAGGTGAAGCATCATGGCCCGGTTGGCGTCGGTCAGGCGCATGACGCGCTCGAGGGCCTGCCGCGCACCGGCTGTCAACCGCTCGGTTTCACCGATGGCATCGAGCCGGATGTCGTTATTCACCAGTTCGTCCTGCTCGGTTTCCAGGAAATGCTCCAGAAGCTTCATCAGGGCCTGGACTTCGATCCGGGGACGCTGCCAGTTTTCGGTCGAAAAGGCGAAGAGCGTCAGATGGCTTATGCCGATTTCACGGCTGGAGCGTACGATGGTGCGCACCGTTTCCGCCCCTTTTTCATGCCCCTGCACCCGATTGAGCAGGCGCTGCCGCGCCCAGCGACCGTTGCCGTCCATGATGATCGCCACATGCGCCGGCATTTTGCGTGGATCGAGGCCGTCGGGCAATGGACTCGCCGGGCTAGAATTCAAGGATCTCGCGCTCTTTTTCTTTGGTGACCTGGTCGACGAGCTTGATGTGGTCGTCGGTGATCTTCTGAACCTGGTCCTGGGCCTTGAACGCCTCGTCCTCGGAGATGTCACCTTCCTTCTTGAGGTCCTTGAACATCTCGTTGGCGTCGCGCCGGACGTTTCTGACGGCCACCTTGTGCTCTTCACTCATCTTGTTGACGACCTTCACCAGGTCTTTGCGCCGTTCCTCGGTCAGGGGCGGAATGGCGATCCGCACGATTTTACCGTCGCTCGAAGGGGTCAGCCCGAGGTCGGATTTCATGATCGCCTTTTCGACCTCCTTGATGGCCGAAACGTCCCAGGGTTGGATGGTGATCAGGCGGCTTTCGGGCACCGCCAGGGTGGCCATCTGGTTGAGGGGCGTCGGCGTGCCGTAGTAGTTGACCCGAATGCCGTCGAGAATCGACAGCGACGCCCGACCGGTTCGCACGCGCTTGAATTCACGCTTCAGGTCGTCAATCGATTTACCCATGTTCGCACGGGTTTCCTGATAGATGTCTTCGATCATGACGTGACTCCGTGGTTGAATAAAATCAATGTTGACGAATTTTTTGGATGCCGCAATCCGTCAGCTACAGAAAATCAGGCCACGATCCGGGTCCCGACTTCCTCGCCGCAGATGACCCGGCGGATGTTGCCCTTTTTCTTGAGACTGAAAATCGCCAGCGGCAGGTGGTTGTCCATCGCCAGCGAGATGGCGGTCATGTCCATGACCCGCAGCTGCTTCGCGATGACCTCCATATAGGTCGTCTTTTCGAGGAACTTCGCCTGCGGGTTGACGACCGGATCCGAATCGTAGAGCCCGTCGACCTTGGTGGCCTTCAGCAGAATCTCGGCATGAATCTCCTGCGCCCGCAGAACGGCGGCGGTATCGGTCGTAAAATAAGGGTTTCCCGTCCCGGCCCCGAAGATCACCACCCGCCCTTTTTCGAGGTGTCGCACGGCGCGCCTGAGGATGTAGGGCTCGGCCACTTCGGGCATGGTGATCGCGGTCTGGGTGCGGGTCTGAATGCCGATTTTTTCGAGCGCATCCTGCAGCGCCAGGCTGTTGATGACGGTTGCCAGCATCCCCATGCGGTCGGCCGAGGCACGGTCCATGCCGAAGGAGCTGGCCGCGATGCCGCGAAAGATGTTTCCGCCCCCGACCACGATGGCCAGCTGGACGCCAAGCTCGAAGGCCGACTGGATTTCCTCCGCCACATACTTGATCATTTCGGGGTCGATGCCGAAACTCTGATCCCCCATCAGGGCTTCGCCGCTCAACTTCAGCAGGACTCTCTTGTAACGGGCTTGCGGCATACCGGGCACCTCGTGGCTTAAGCGGAGGCACTGCACATGGGTTGCGAGCGCTCCGGTCTTTTGACCCTGGACACGATGACGGGCGGTTGGCGCCGAGATCGCCGGATGTCAAGGCCGACCCCGGCGCCGCTCAGGGCGGGCACCTGGGTCAGGACTCGCCGACCTGAAACCGTGCGAAGCGTTTGATGGTGATGTTTTCACCGATCTTGGCAATCAGCTCGTTCAGCAGGTCGGCCACCGTGATCTCCGGATTGCGCACGTACGGCTGGTCCATCAGGCAGTTTTCCTTGATGAACTTCTGCAGTTTTCCCTGGGCGATCTTCTCGAGGATATTGTCGGGCTTGCCGGTCTCCTTGGCCTGGGCCTTGTAAATCTCCATCTCCTTGTCGATGACCTCCGGCGGGATTTCTTCGGGACGGATACCGAGCGGATTGGTCGCGGCGATGTGCATGGCGATGTTACGGGCAAATTCTTGAAAATCATCGTTTTTGGCGACAAAATCGGTCTCGCACCCCACTTCGACCATCACCCCCAATTTGCCCCCCATGTGGATGTAGGATTGGATGGTGCCTTCCGACATTGCCCGCCCGGCCCGTTTGGCGGCCGTCGCCAGGCCTTTTTTGCGCAGGTGTTCGACGGCCTTTTCCATGTCACCCGCATTTTCGGCAAGCGCCGTCTTGCAGTCCATTATACCGGCTCCGGTCTTTTCACGGAGTTGTTTAACCAGGTCAGCGCTGATCGTGGCCATGTGATTATTCTCCTGTCTCTTCTGCTTGAATCGTTTCGGCCGGCACGGCAGCTTCAGCCGGCGGTGTCGCGCGCCGGATGATTTCCACTACCGGACCCTCGCTGCCGTCGGAAATAACCTTTCTTTCACCCGGCTTGAGGTCGGCCCCGGCGGCGCTCACCTTGGGAACCTCTTCCTCGGCCTTGTCGACTTCCGCGTGCCGCTTTTCCGCCAGGCGCTCGCGGCCTTCCGCACAGGCGTCGGCCACCCGGGATGTGATCAGCCGAATGGAGCGGATGGCGTCGTCGTTTCCCGGAATGGCATAATCGATGTAATCCGGATCGCAGTTGGTATCCACGATGGCAACGATCGGGATGTTGAGCCGCCGGCCTTCCCGCACCGCGATGGCTTCGTTCTTCGGATCCACCACGAATAGCGCCCCGGGAATCTGATTCATGTTGCGAATGCCGCCGAGGTTGGCGTCGAGCTTGACGCGCTCTTTTTCGAGCTTCAGGCGTTCTTTCTTGGGAAAAAGGTTGATGGAGCCGTCGTTAATGATTTCGTTCAGGTAGTTGAGGCGGTCGATACTCTTCTTGATCGTCTGGAAGTTGGTCAGCATTCCTCCCAGCCAGCGGTTGTGGACATAGAACATTTCACAGCGGTTGGCTTCTTCATAGATCGACTCGCGCGCCTGCTTCTTGGTCCCGACGAAGAGCACCGATTTGCCGTTGGCGGTCGTGTCGATGATAAAATCGTAGGCGGTCTTGAACATGCGGACGGTCTTCTGCAGATCGACGATGTAGATGCCGTTGCGGGCGCCGAAGATATAGGGTTTCATCTTCGGGTTCCAGCGTTTGGTTTGGTGCCCGAAGTGGACTCCGGCTTCCAGCAGTTCCTTCATTGTAACGTACGCCATGGGTTCTCTCCTGTTTCTGTTGGTTTTTTGCCACCGCCTTTTTCCGCCCCTTCTCCCACTTTCGGCCACAGGCGAAAGCACCGGGAAAAAAGTCCAAAGGCGTGTGAGGTAATGTCCGACGAAAAACGACGGCCGCTAACGGCCGACGACAGTCGGGCACGGTTTAAAAAAATCTTGCATTATTAACAAAATGGCCCTCGCTGCGCAACACCTTTTTATACGGCCACCCGGCGCCCGCTGTGTCACCGGCCTGGTTGCCGGGTCAAACGGCCCTTAGCCGCAGGGCCGCCACCCGGTCATGGCCCCCGTAGTCCCTGGCGAAAACCGGGTCCTCGTAAGGCCCGGCACCGGTTACGATCCGACGGACGGCCTCGGCCTGATCGTGCCCGATTTCGAGCATCAGATAGCCGCCGGGCCGAATAAAACGGGGAGCTTCCGCAATGAGCCGCCGCATGCAGGCCAGCCCGTCCTCGCCCCCGTCGAGCGCCCGGGCCGGCTCGTAGGCGTGAATTTCGGGCGCGAGGGTTTTGATCAGGCCGCTGGGGATGTAGGGCGGGTTGGAGACGATCATGTCGAAAAAAGCCTTGCGATCCCGCAGCGGCCGCAGCCAGTCGCCGCATAAAAAATGGATGCGGCCCTCCAGCTCGTGCCGGCGGGCGTTCGCCTGGGCCACGCGCAGCGAGCGCTCCGAGACATCGGTAGCAACGCACAGGCTGCGGGGCCGGCCGGCGGCCAGGGCCAGGATGATCGCCCCGGAACCGGTCCCCAAATCAAGAAGGTGCGGGCCATCGACAGCCCCCGGTGCGCTCAAGCGGGCCAGCGCCTGTTCGACCAGGCATTCGGTTTCGGGACGCGGAATGAGCACGTCCCTCGACACCGCCAGGTCCATCGACCAGAATTCCCGGCGGCCGGTGATGTAGGCCACCGGTTCGCGCCGCACCCGCCGCCGGATGAGCGTCTTGAAGTGCTCCAACTCGGCCGTCATCAACGGCTGGTCGTAGCGCAGGTAGAGCTGCACCCGCTCCAGGGTCAATACGTGCGCCAGCAGGATTTCCGCGGCGGCCCGGGGGCCTTCGATCGCCTGCGCGGTGAAATAGGAAGTGGTCCACTCGAGCAGCTTGAGAATCGTCCAGTCATCACCGCTGGAGGCTGTCGAGTTCCGCATTCTGGAGGGCCTGGGTCTGGTAGTGGGTGGTAAGTTCCTGAACGATTTCCTGGATGTCGCCCTGCAGGATGCCGTCGAGCCGGTAGAGCGTCAGGCCGATGCGGTGATCCGTGACCCGGCCCTGGGGAAAGTTGTAGGTGCGGATCCGGCCGCTGCGATCGCCGCTGCCGACCTGGCTTTTGCGCTGCTGCGAGCGTTCTTCGTCCTGCTCGCTCGTCATGCGGTCCAGCAGGCGGGCGCGCAGGACCTTCAGGGCCTTGTTCTTGTTCTTCAATTGTGACTTTTCGTCCTGGCAGGTCACCACCAGTCCGCTCGGCAGGTGGGTAATGCGCACGGCCGAATCGGTGGTGTTGACGCTCTGGCCGCCGGG
>JBAPWQ010000076.1:0-15270 GCA_049283795.1 Desulfobacterales bacterium
CGCGCTCATTTTGTCGGCCCGCTTCATCTGGCTCTTGAGACTCCGGCCGCTGAAATCCATTTCGGCCCGCAGTCCCTGCTCGCACCAGCGGCTGACCCATTGGAACGCCCGCCGCTGCCCGTCGTCGCCCAACGCGGCCACAAACAGGAGCGGCGCTGTCGTAGCGACCGCACCCTGCTGCCCGACGATTTCGGCCAGGCGGTCCAATCCGATAGCGAAGCCGGTGGCCGGCGTGTCCGGTCCGCCGAGCAGCTTGACCAGACCATCGTAACGGCCGCCGCCGGCGACCGCGCTCTGGGCGCCGAGCGCGCCGGTCTGAATCTCGAACGTGGTGCGCGTGTAGTAATCGAGCCCCCTGACCAGGCGTTTGTCGTTCACGTAGACGATGCCGAGACGGTCGAGGGTCGTTTGAACCGTGTCGAAGTCCTTGCGGCAGTCGTCGCACAAAGAGTCGAGAATGGACGGGGCATCGGTCAACGCCGCGCGGCAGGCCGGCACCTTGCAGTCGAGGACCCGCAAGGGGTTGCGCGCGCGCCGGCGGCGGCAGTCGGCGCACAGGCGCTCGTCGCGGCCGGCGAGAAAATCGGCCAGCGCCTGCCGGTAAATGGGTCGGCACGCCGGGCAGCCGAGGGAATTGATGTGCGCCTGGACATCGGCCACTTTCAGCCGCTTGAAAAGGGTCATCAAAACGAAAATCAACTGCACATCGATCAGCGGCGAGGCGCCGCCGATCACCTCGGCATTGATCTGGTAGAACTGCCGGTAGCGGCCCTTCTGGGGCCTTTCACGGCGAAACATGGGGCCGATGGTGTAAAATTTCTGGACCGGATCGACCGCATGCAGGCGGTGCTGAATGTACGCGCGCACGATCGAGGCCGTGGCCTCGGGGCGCAGCGTGATCAAATCGCCCTTGCGATCGGCGAAGGTGTACATTTCCTTTTCGACGATGTCGGTGTCTTCACCGATGCTGCGCGCAAACAGTTCCGTGCGCTCCATGACCGGTATTCTGATTTCCTTGAAGCCGAAATCCGAGAACAGGGCGCACGCCTGACGCTCGATCGCCTGCCAGATCTCGATCTCTCCCGGAAGAATGTCCTTGAACCCTCGAATCAGTTGAATCATGACGGAAATTAATTGGTCTGATGGTTCGGGTGCCGTGCTTTTAGAGCGTTTCGCTAAATGAACCGCAATTCATACCTCAACCCTCACCGGTTCGTCAACAATTAAGGGCTGACGCAAAAACAATGTCCCGCTCTCAAGCGTTCTGGCGCCCGGTCGGGATTCCCGCCTCTTGTCAATTGGGGGCGTCAAACCGGGTTCGCAAAGTGACCGGTGGCGCAGATGTCGCCGCGGGGTCGCACCCATTGCCTCCTGCCGGTAGGGTGAATTCGATTGTCAGCCGCAAATAGTGCTTGACAAGCTGTTCGAAAGATTAAAGAAATTTATCAACACCCGCGTCAGGCGGCAATTGGGAGACGCCAGGCTCATAGGCGGCTTTGCCCGTTATAACGCCATCATCCGGAGTGATACCGGGGGAGAAACATCATGCGATCTGACATCCTTAAAAAGGCGGTTGAAACCTTGCCACATCGGGCCCTGCTCATGTCGGCCGGGCTGAAGAAAGAGGATTTCGAGGGCGACAAGCCGTTCATCGGCGTGGCCAACAGCTACACCGACATCATCGCCGGCCACATCCATCTGAACGATTTGGCCCTCGAGGTCAAAAGAGGCATCCGGGATGCCGGCGGCGTGCCCTTCATGTGGGGGGTGCCGGGGGTCTGCGACGGCATCGCCATGTTCGCCGAGATGCGGCTGAGCCTGCCCAGCCGGGAACACATCGCCGACAATATCGAAATCATGGTTCTCTCCCACTCGCTGGATGGCTGGGTCGGGGTCACCAACTGCGACAAGATCACCCCCGGAATGCTGATGGCCGCCGGCCGCTTGAACCTGCCGGCCATTTTGCTGACCGGCGGCCCGATGAAGGCCAACATCATCGACGGCAAGAAACACCACCCCATCATGGGTTTCGGCCTGGTGGGGCAGGTCAAGTCCGGCAGGATCTCCGCGGAGCAGGCCGAGGCGCTGCTGCCCTGCCTGGCCTGCGGCGCCGGTTCGTGCGTCGGGCTCTACACGGCCAACACCATGGCAGTGGTCACCGAGGTCCTGGGCCTGTCGCTGACGCACTGCGCCACGACCCTGGCGGCCGATCCACTCAAGAAGCAGCAGGCCTATGAAACCGGCCGGCAGATCGTGGCCGCGGTCAGACGCGGAACCAGGCCGCGCGACATCATGACACCGGCGGCCTTCGAAAACGCGATCCGGGTCGACATGGCCATGGGTGGATCCACCAACACCGTGCTGCACATACCGGCCATCGCCCGCGAGGCCGGCATCGATATCGATGTCGGGACGTTCGACCGGATCTCGCGCGAAACCCCGCACCTGTGCTCCATCATTCCGGCCGGGCCGGACGAAATGGCGGATATCGATGCGGCGGGCGGCATTCCGGCCGTCCTGCACCGGTTGAAGGATCTGCTCAAAGACGGCGCCACCGTAACCGGCAGCCGTATCAGCGACGTGGCGGCGCGGGGTGAAGTCCGAAATGCGCAGGTGATCAGAGGCCTGTCCGATCCCTACCATGCCGAAGGCGGCATTGCGGTTCTCAAGGGCAACATCGCCCACAGCGCGATCATCAAGCAGACGGCGCTCGAGGCCGACATGCGGGTTCACAGCGGACCGGCCAAGGTGTTCGCCACCGAAATGGACCTTTTAGATGCCATCGAAGACCGGCGCATCGCCGAAGGCGATGTCGTGGTGCTGCCCTTCCAGGGTCCCGCGGGGGCCCCGGGGATGCCCGAGATGCTGATGCCGACCGATGCCATCAAAGGTGCCGGCTACAAGCGGGTCGCCCTGATCACCGACGGCCGGTTTTCGGGGGCGACCACCGGCCCCTGCATCGGGCACGTGGAGATGGAGGCGTTCAACGGCGGCCCGATCGGCGCCATCCAAAACGGCGATATCATCGACATCGATATTCCCGGCCGGGCGCTGAACGTCAGACTGGAAGAAAACGTGATCCGGCAGCGGCTGGCACAGGCCGCCGCGCCCGAACGCCGGCTGACATCGTTGCTGGCAAGATTCCGCAAGGATTTCACCGGCGTCAACTGCTACGGCAAAAAGCCATAGAAGTCACCTGTGCACGGCAAGTTTGATAAAAGGGCCGGCTGTCGTCAGAAATAGAAACTCGAAACCCTGAACTTGAAACTCAATCCTCAAAGCCCGCACGTCATGCCTCGTGGAAATGACGTCACAGGATAGGCAGTTGCGATAAACGCTGAAACCAGGCGCCACTCCCGCCGCAGGCCGGACTCAATCCCGCTGCAGCGAAACAAACCGGCTAAACGGGCTAAACCGCCTAACGGGCCCAACTTATCTTTCATATTCGGTGCAGGTCCAGCGGCACCGGCAGCTCGGCGTTGGCTTGCTGCAGCTGGGAATCGCCGGAGATAACGGCGATTCCGTCCGCATGGTGGCCTTGACCGAAGTACTTTTCGGCCGTTTCGCGCACCTTTTGCAGGGTCAGCGTCAGAACGGACTGCTTGAACTGCTGGCGCGCCTCGTCCGAGAGCTTAAAGAGCTTGCGGTAAAATGCTTTGAGGGCGGCCGGGCCGGGAGGATCCGGCTTGTCGATTTCGGAACACACCTGCAGCACGGCCTCATCGATATCGGTTTCGCGGTAGGCATCCGATCGCAAAAACCCGGCGGCGCGCTCGTAGACCTTCAGGGTCGCGGCGATGTGCGGGTCGCGGTAGGAAGCAAAACTGAACAGGCCGTCTTCCGGGTTGTACAACGCAAAACCGCCGTAGGCCCCTCCCTTTTCCCTTATTTCACGGTGCAGGTAAAGCGAGCGCAGCAGTTTGGCAATGACCGCCAGTGCCGGTGCATCCGGGTTTTCCATCCGAACGGTCTCGAAAGATCGGGCCACAAAAGACACCGCCGAGGAGGTGCTCCAGCCTTCCCGCACCGTTTTGGCGGCAAAATCGATCGGCGGCGGCCCGAACCCGTCGCCGGCCCCCGCCGGCCGGCCCAGGCGGCTGAAGATCGCGCCGGCGGCCGCTGTCGCATCCGCCAGAACGTCTTCTTCCCCGATCAGGGTCGTTTTTAAATTGCCGCCGACAAAAACTGTTTCGCGGATGGCGGAAAGTTTCCGGGCCAGGTCGCCCAGGACCGCATCCGAGGGGGTCGCGACCAGTTTTTTTATGGCCTGCAGCTGCAGCACGCCGCTCCAGAGTTCATTCAGATACCGGGGAAGCGAAAAATTTCTGGCCGCCAGCGACATCGCCAGGCGATGGCCGTTGTGAATGACCATCGCCTCGAGACCCGCCCGGTACTCCATCAGAACATTCTTCAGGCGGTTGAGGTTCGAAAAATCACCCTCGAAGACGAGTTCCTCGACGATTTCGAACATCGGTCCCCGGTTGCGGTTCAGGCTCTTGGAGTTGACGGCGACAAACGGCAAGCAGGTCCCGGTGGCATCGAAGACGGTCCGCGCGCTGGCGGAAAACCCGAGCCCGCCGGTGTAAAGATCGATTCGTTTGGCCACCTCGGTGTAGTCATGGCGCCGGGTGCCGGTCTTCGGCAGCGCGTAGCAGAAAAACGGCACCAGCGGTATCAGATCTTCCTTCACGCCTCCCAGGCCGGCGGCCGCGGCAACGTAAAGGATGCCCGCCGTCCGCTGGTCGTAGACGGTCAACGGAAACCGGGGATCGGTTGCGGATTCGGAAACCCGCTGGACGTCGGCGGGAATGTCTTTGCGCGTGAGGGTCGGTAAACTTGAAACATCTTCCTTTGCTTCCTGGAGTCTTTCCAGCGCCGCCGCATCGGCGGCGATCCTGGCGAAATCGTCCGGCGACAGACCGGCGGCCGTCTGGGAGAGTTCCGCTGCGGTGCGCCGCGCTTCTTTTTCTTCCAGCGCCTGATCGGGCAGCAGCTTGAAAAGGACGCGATGCGGGTTGTCGATAAAGTGCCGGCGCAGGCGCTCTTCGAAGAAACCGCCGGTTTTCATCTCGCGCCGGATTCTGTCCAGGTCGGCGTCCAGGCGCAGCCGTGCGAGCGGATCGCCGCCGTGCAGCCAGGTTGCGGCCATCATCAGCAACTGCTTGATGCCGTAAGGGTACGGCGAGTTGGTGACTTCCTTGTGATGAAACTCGATTTGGTGGATCGCCGATTCCACCAATTCCGGATCGATGCCGGAATCGGCCAGGCGCGTCAGAACATCGAAGACAATTCTTTCGATTTGCCCGGCCGCCGATTCTTCGACGTCTTTCAGTCCGGCCACGAACATCGTGTCGCGGTTGTCGGCCTCGAACCCGGCCGCATCGCACAGGGCCGAGCCCAACTGCGAGTCGATCAGGGCCTTGCGCAGCGGCGATCCGGAGTTTCCCATCAGGATCTGCTCCAGGATCGCCAGCACCAGCACCTCGAAGCCGTGGCGGATATCCGCCGTGAGCCAGGCGACGCAGGCCTGGCACTTTTTCACAGGATCTTCACTGCGGGCCAGGGGATAAAAAGCCGTGGCCGTTTGCGGTTCGGTCCAGCGCGGCTGGGACGGCACCTGCGTGTCGGGCTCGATGCGGGTGAACTTATTTAAAACCTTCTCTTCGATCACCTCGAGATGATGCCTGAGGGGCAGGTTGCCGTAGGTGTAGAAAAAGGAATTGCTGGGATGGTAGTGGTGGCGGTGAAAGGCTTTCAACTGGGCATAGGTCAGCTGCGGTATCACGGCCGGATCGCCCCCGGAATTGTGGCAATAGGTCGTGGACGGGTAAAGTGCCTTGAGCAGGGAGCGCGCCATCACCTGGTCGGGCGACGACATGGCGCCCTTCATCTCGTTGTACACCACCCCTTTGTAAACCAGTTTCGGCCGCGCCGCTTCTCCGCCAGGCTCCCCGGCGATCTCCAGGCGATGGCCTTCCTGTTTGAAACTCAACTCTTCGATTTTGGGGAAAAACGCCGCGTCGAGATAAACGTCCATGAGGTTTTCGTAATCCGCGCGGTTCTGGGTCGCAAAGGGATACATGGTCCAGTCCGAGGCGGTAAACGCATTCATGAACGTGCTCAGGCTGCGCTTCAGCATGGAGAAGAACGGATCGCGAACCGGGAACTTCTGCGAGCCGCATAAAACCGTGTGCTCGAGGATGTGGGCCACACCGGTGGAGTCCTTCGGAACCGTCTTGAACGCCACGCCGAAAGTGTTTTCACGATCTTCGCTGCTGATGTGAATATGCCGGGCACCGGTCAAAGGATGGTCGAGAACATACACAAAAAATCCGGATTCCGGTATTTCTTCGACCCGGTTGAGGATATAGCCCCCGCAAGTACCGCCCGGTTTGAGGTCGGGATTGTTTGGATCGCTCCTGTCGCTCATTTCTGAAGCCCTCTCATTTGGCCGCATACACGCCGCGGCTCTGCCGCTGGATAACGCCGTTTTTGTTCAGGCGAAATATGATGTTGCGGACCTTTTTTTCGTCGAATCCCGTTTTTTCCATTATTTCAGTCAGTTTGGCGCCCTGCTGGAACCCTTTTATCGCCTCGAGGACCTGGTTGACGGCGGTCGAACCGCCGCGGCTTCGCCCCTGCACTCCCTGCCTGTCCCTGGCGGCCGGACGGACGCGTTTGGTCGAACCGGCCGTGGACTTGATCAGCTTTTCGATCTGATCGAGCCGGGCCATTAACTTATCGACGTCTTTTTTGGTCGGAATTTTGTAGTTGTGCATGAAGAATTTGACCATCGTATCGAAGCTCACGCTTTTGCCCTTGTGTCGCATGCCTGCCTCCCCCCGGTTGATTATTGAGATCTGATTCAATTGACTACGTCGTTATTTTTTTCTATACAAAAGATTTTTTTTTGTTTAAGCGTAATGACTAACCCTTAAAAAGTCAAGCCGGTCGGCAGTCGGTCGAAGGAATCGGAAATGACCTCGCCCAGGGCCCTTTTGCAGGCTTACAACCTGCGCGCAAACAAACGATTCGGGCAGCATTTTCTGACCGATCCCGCCGTGGCGGAGATGATCGTGCAGGCCGCCGGCATTTCATCCCGGGATGTCGTGCTCGAAATCGGCGCCGGCCTCGGCGCCCTCACGTTTCCGGCCGCCCGGCAGGCCGCCAGGCTCTACACCGTCGAAAAAGACGTCCGCCTGGCTGACTTCCTGCGGGCGAAGATCGACGCCGAGGGGCAATCCAATGTCGTGGTTTTGGAGCGGGATATCCTGAGGGTCGACATCGAGGCGCTGGCGGCCGAAGCGGACGCCAGGCTGGTGGTGATCGGCAACCTTCCCTACAATATTTCCTCCCAAATACTGATCGGGCTGATTTCGGCCCGGAAAGCCGTTCAGCGGGCGGTTTTGATGTTCCAGACAGAACTGGCCGAACGATTGACGGCCGGCCCCGGCGGCCGCGATTACGGCCGGCTGTCGGTGATGATTCAATATTGTGCGGACCTTCGGGCCGTGGGCCGGGTGGCCGCCGACCGGTTCTTCCCGCGCCCCAAGGTCGACTCGGCCGTTCTGGCGATTTCTTTCAACACCGCTTCGACGCTGTCGTCGATGGAAGAAGAGTTTTTCTTCAAGGTCGTGCGGGCCGCTTTCGGACGACGGAGAAAAAAACTGCACAATTCCCTGGCCGGCAGCGACCTGGGCTTATCGGCCGAAGCGGCCCGGCAGGCCCTCGAACGGGCCGGCATCGATCCATCCCGGCGCGCGGAAACCCTGTCCGTATCCGAATTCCTGGAACTGAGCGCCAGCCTGCAAGAGCGCCTGCCGACCTGAAAGGCCCGGCCAGCGAAACCGGAAAGAAGTTCTTCCGCCATCGCGGCGTCAGTCGGGCGCGTTATTGCATGTCCTCGGCCACGCTGATCGTGCGGTCGCCGAGCATGTTGACGTAGCTGCCCATCTCGTTGTCATACCATCCGTAGATGACGGCCTGGGTGACCGGAACCCGGATCAGCGGGTTGGCCAGCTGGTCGATGACTTTCTGGTCCAGACCGGGAACATTGGCCAGATCGATGGCGACCTCGGCCGTGCGGGTGTGGGTTTCGAATCCTTCGATAATGGCCGCCGCGCGCGGCGCGCCGATAATATCGCCCGATACGTTCTGTTTTTCAGAATAATGCAGATACCCGTTGGGGTCGAGTTCCGCGGTGCGTCGATAAACGGCATTGATGGTGTCGCGCCGGATGGGAGCGCGACTCGGCTCTTCCTGCAGAACGACCACCAGGATGATCAGGGACCCGCTCGCCGTGGGAATGCGCACCGATTCGGCGATGAAGCCGATCTGACGCATTTCGGGGATCACCAGGCGCAGGGCCTTGGCCGCTCCGGTGGTAGTCAGGATGATGTTGTTCATGATGCTGCGGTTCTTGCGCAGATCTTTTGTCCCGGCCTGCGGCAGGCGGTCGAGGACCGCCTGCGAACCGGTGGCGGCATGAACCGTCGCCATGGAAGCACTCAGAATTTTCTGCGGCCCGAAGTGATCCAGCAGCGGTTTGATCATGTGCGCCAGGCAGGTGGTGGTGCAGGAAGCATTGGAGATGATGCGGTGGCGCCGGGGATCGTAGTCGTTGGTATTGATCCCCATCACCGTGGTGACGGCGTCCTCGGGCAAGGTCCCGGGCAGATCGGCTTTCTGGTCTTTCATCTTGAAAGGGGCCGAGACGATGACCTTTTCGGCCCCGGACTTAAGATGTCCCCGCAGGCTGCCGCCCGGATGGTCGCTTGGCAGAGACGGGTCTTTGAACCGGCCGGTGGTATCGACCACCAGCTTGACCCCCTGCTCCCGCCAACCGATATCGACCGGGTTGCGGGCGGACCGCAGGACCCGGACCCGCACGCCGTCGACCAGTATCGTTCCGCCGTCGGTGTCGATGTCACCGATCACGGACTGCGCCCCGTGGCCGTGAAGATAGCAGCGCAACAGCCCGTAGGTGGAATCGCGCTCCAGGTAATGGGCCACATCCTGCAGAGACGTGCCGGCCGGCCGGCCGATATTCACCACGATCTCGTCGAAATACTTCCGGCCCACATGGTGCCAGACCGTCAACTTGCCGATCCGGCCCAATCCGTTGACACCGAGTTTTAAGTTCTTTTCACCGGCAGCTGCAGTCATTGGCTTTCCTCCTGTCTGCGGGTTCATTCCCACTCAAACGGGTTGCCCTCCGGGTTCGGCAGTGATCTTCAGTTTTCCTAGATATACCGATCCTTCCCGACCGTCAATGCTTATGAAATCGCCTGACTTCACGCACGTATCTTTCAATGTGAAGCTCCGCTGCTTTTCGTTGCAGATCAGGTCGCCCACGCAGACCACGCAGGTTTTCCCCAGGCGGTGCGCCACGACAGATGCGTGGGAGGTGACCCCGCCGCGCGCCGTCAGCAGGCCGTCGGCCGCGTAGATTTCGCGGATGTCATCCGGCACGGTGTCGCTGCGGGCAAGGATCAATTTCGTCTCGGATTCGGCCTTGCGCCATTCGTAGATCTCTTCCAGGCTGAACACCACCCGCCCGGTCAGGGCGCCGCCGCCGATGCCGATGCCATGCCCCAGGTAACACTCCTCGGTTATGCCGATCAAATCGAAAGTCCGCACCTGCTTGCGTTCCCGCATCGACATGTCCCGGCCCTGCAGCAGGTAGAGGTCCTGGACGGCCGGGGATTCGAAGGTGAACTCCATCTCCTGGGGCGGCCAGCCCTTGTCGTAGATGAGATGGCCGGCCCACTCTTTCAGGGCCGTGTAAATCTCCGGGAAATGGGTCTCCAGGGTGATGTCGGTCGGCCGCATCTCCTCCTCCTGCTGGTAGATCGAAATCGGCAGCGTGATCACCAGGCCGGCGACGACGTCCTCGCCCTGATTGCCGAGGGTGAAATCGCCCCAGAGTTTGAGCGTTTCGCCCGGCCAGCGCGGGTTGTGGGTGAAGAAAACACCCGAGCCGGAGTTTTGGGTCAGGTTGCCGTATACCATCGACTGCACCGTCACGGCCGTGCCCCAGTCATCCGAGATGCCCATGATCCGGCGATACGTGCGGGCCTTATCCGATTCCCAGGAGTCAAAAACGCTCTGGATGGTCATCGTCAACTGGTCGAACGGGTCTTCGGGGATATCGATGCGGTTGTCCCGGATCATCGCCTTGTACGCCAGGGCCACGGTTTTCATCTGCTCGCCGGTGAAATCCTTTTTGTAGGCGATGCCGGCGCGGTTTTTCAATTCACTGATGATGCCGTCGAAGTCGTCGCGCTCGAGACCGAAGGCCATGCCATAGCTCTGCAGAAACCGGCGATAGTTGTCCCAGGCGAACCAGGCGTTGTCCGTGGCCAGGGACAATCCGCCGGCGATCTCTTCGTTGATGCCGACGTTCAGGAAAGTGTCCATCATGCCGGGCTGGCTGATGGAGGACCCGCTGCGTACCGAGAAAAGGAGCGGGTTGCGGGGGCTGCCGAAGGTCTTGCCGGTCATCTCTTCCAGCTTGACGATGTGCCGGGCGATCTGGTCCTTGAGGTTCTGCTCCGCCGGCAGGTAGCTGTCGATGACCTTGCGGCAGCGGAACACCTCGGTGGTGATGATGAACCCCGGGGGCACCGGCAGTCCCAGACTTTGGAGCACGACCAGATTGAAGCCCTTGTTTCCCAGATAGATCAGCCCGGTGACCCGGTTGTCCGGTTCGAAAATCGAGGTCATGGCATTGTCGGGATCGTAGAGCAGCAGCTGATACAGCTCGTCTCTTCGTAACTTGTCGGCCTGCTGGAAAAGCGTGTTGAGGATGCGGCTGAGAAAACGGTCGAGCTGCTGCAGGCCCAGCGAAAGGGCGATCCGGTCTCTGAAAAATATCTCCGAGACCCGCAGCTTGTTTTTCTCCCGGTCGATGCTCCCCCGGTTTTCTTTCGGCCGGTATTTGCACAGGACCTGGTCACCGGGCAACCGGTCGATGATGCTGTTCAGGTTTTCTTCGTGAATGTTCTGAAAGTAATCGTTGATGATGTTCTTGACCGCCGCGGCGAACCCCTTGAAGATATCAAGGTACTGCGTGTAGGTGAATCCTTTGACCTCCAGCGAATGTGCCAACAAATCGAGTTGCCGCTCAATTTCAATCGATGAAATGCCGTCGAGCCGCAGGGCCTTGTCGAAAAGCCGGATCCGGGCATAGATCTGGTAAAAAGTCGCCTTGGTGATCAGGCTCAGGTCGATGCTGTCGATCAACTCCTCGAACAGCACGTTGACCAGCGATTCGATGCGGTAGGTCAATCCCAGCGCATCGAATTTGAGTTCGTGGTAGCTGCCGTACATCGACGGGATATCGATCGTGATGTGCCTTTTTTTGTAGATGTCCTCGCGGACCTCGAATTTTTCCGGCGACAGGATGATCGACTTGAGATGTCCCAGGTATTCGAGCAGCATGAAGAGTTTTTTCTTGGTCTCGTTTTCCGACAGCGCGTTGCGAAGGCGGTTGAGGTCCGGGAAAGCTTCGATCGACAGCTGGGAGATGTAGCTTTTTAATTCAATGTAATCGACGCTGTACTTCTGGTGGAGCAGCTTATAAAACGCGATCAGCAGGCCGACCCGCTCCCGGTCATCCGCGGTGACATCCCCGGAAACTTCGGCCAGCATTTTTTTGAGTTGATCCTCGGGCAGCGTGAGCAGCAGCGCCTGGCGATCGATCCCCTTTCGTTTCAGAGCGGTCATGATCGTGTGCACGCCATCGATATAGGGGCCGTCGGTCGCGATTTGCCCGAAGACTTCCGACGGCACGACCTGCTGCAGCATGTGCTTGTCGCGCGTGGACCAGAAGTGGATGGTCGCCTCCATGAAGGCGATGATCTGGTTGCTGCTCTCGACGTGGCTCTGCTTGCGCAGAAAATGGATGAGGACATCGCGGCGGCGCGAAATCTCGTCGATGCGGGTGGAGATGTCCCTGAGTTTGCCCTCGGCGCCGATATCGTTGAAATAGGCCGGAAAAAGCCGGGTGAGTTGCTTGGCCAGGTTGTAGACCGGTCCGATGTCACTGTTCAGAAACCGGGTGATGTCGCGCGGGAACAGGTCCGTGTCCTTGATGAACACCCCCGAGAGGGCCAGGTGGATAATCAGCACCGAAATCAGCCGGGTCGACCATTTGGGATTGAGTTCGATCAGTTCGAGCCAGGTCCGGATATTCTGCATGTGGGCGCTGTTGACCCTGATCTGCCAGTCTTCGCCGACCCCGCTGATACGCGGGGTCTGAAACGGCAGGTCGATGACGTGCTGAAAAAAATAATTGACCAGTTCGCTGTCGTCGGTCCGGTAAACCCCTTTGCCCATGTTCAGCACGCAGTTCAGGGCCGCGGCCGGGTAGCTGACCGCCTGCTTTTGCAGGATGGAAAACGTCTTCCGGATCAGCCCGCGGATGTGCAGGTCCGTTTCGTTCGCAATGAGCCAGCTGACGGTGCGGTTGATGTCCCGCAGAACCTCCTCGTGAATCATCGTCAGCCCGGAGATCGCCATCATGTGGAAAAGAAAAGTGACTTTCCACTGGTTTCCGTGCCGCTTGCCGCCGGCTTCGAGGAGCTTCTGGGGCATCTGCCGGTACATTTCGACGATCTGGCTGTAGCCGTCCAGAAAAAGAAGCTCGCCCAGGCGCTCGGCGGAACCGGCTTGGCCGTCGGCGTTCATCTCCCCGAGCCGGCGATTCAACTCCTCCAGCCGGCCGCGCGAAATGTCGGCAAAGATCGATGCGGTATACTGAGGGCCGCCGAGGGCGTCCGCCTCGCGGGCTTCCTCCTCGAACCATTGCTGCGGGTCTCCGAGGCCGAGCCAGTAGTCGAAGGTGGCCTTGAAGTATTTGAGCAGCAATGCATTTATGGCCTCGAAACCACCGGTGGCCGTTTCGGTGCGTTGCCGGAGCATCTCGCCGATTCGCTTGAGCTGATAGAAGCTCTTGACCACCAGGAAAAACGTGTTTTGATCCAGCTGCCGGATGCCGTCGAAGGTCTCATTCAGCACCGGCAGGAACCGCTCGGTGCCGGAGTGGGATTCCTTGATGACTTTCTGGAGAAAAAGAAGCAGGTTGTCGACCGCTTCGGCCTTGACCGCTTCTTCTCTGCTCTCCCGGATGGCCGCCATGAAAATATCGACAAAAAGGCGCACACCCTCGGGGCCCGCCGGATGGCTGTCCATGAGATGAAAATATTCGAGACTGTAGCGCCGGGCTTCGGAAACGATGAAATTCCAGTTCCGGTAGGGATGAGACAACTCTTTTAAGAAGGTGCTGAATCCTTCCGTGAGGCCGTAGTAATGCGACATGATGTCCTGCAATATCAAATACTTTTCATCGATGCTGACATCGACGCGATAACTGGCCAGGTTGACTTCGAGCGCCTTGGATTTGATCATGCAGGCCCGCCTCCCCTTACCCGCTCACAGGTTTTTTAGTCCGGTCGCAACCGATATGGTGAAAGCTAACAAAGGTATCCTGCGATTTCAAGAAATTATGGACACGACCGGTTGGGGATGCAAAAATGAATAAAAAATGCTAAGGGTTCAAAGAAATATATGCCGGGTTGTCTATCGTTTCGAACCCAAATACCAAACACCCAATGTACCCGCAACCGCAACCCGATCGGTTGTGAGAAACGGCTGAAATCCAGCGCCTGCGGGACTCAACCGACCTGAGTGTTTTACTATGAAATGGAAGGGATTTCAGGAGGCGACGGCGATTTTGCTTTTGGCCGCTTGCCTGGCGTTCGGTTTCAACGCCCTCCGAAAGCAGCCACTGCCGCTGCTGCCCAAAACGAGCGCGGTTGCGGTGGCACCGGCTGCCGACCCGTCGTCTGCCGAACCCGGCACGGTCGCGGAGATACCCATCGAAGAGGCCGTGCGCCTGTTCGAAAAGGGGGCGGCCCTGTTTGTGGATGCCCGCCCGGAGGCCGATTACCAGGCCGGTCATATCCAAGACGCCGTGAATGTTCCGGATCTGGATTTCGACCGGTACATCGGGCCTTTCCTGGAAAAGACGCCCGCCGAGGCCGTGCTGATCACCTACTGTGAGGGGGAGTCGTGCGTGCTGTCGAAAAGCCTGGCCGATAAACTGGTCCTGGCCGGTTTTGAAAAGGTGTTTCACCTCGGTGACGGGTGGGGGCAATGGAAAAAGCGCGGGCTGCCGACGGCGAGCGGGCCGGGATGACTGTTCACCGCCGAGGCGCTAAGGGCGCGGAGGACTTTTCGTGTACTTGCGGCCGCATGCTCCTTGAATGCCATGCTCTTTAATGCGGGGGATCGTCAGGCGGCGATGATGCGGTATCAGGCTCTCGACAGGGCCGCCAGACGATACACCACCATCCCGGCCAGCCAGGCGGCATCTTCGGGTGACAGGTAATCGCCAGCGGTTTCGTCGAAAAGGATGCTGGCATCGGGCGGGAACTCATCGTCGCCCTGCCACAAGATCAACCGCAGGGGCACCTTGGGAAACACCATGACATCGAAGCCGGCATCACCGGTATCCGCAGGCGTGGCCTTCAACACACGGGCCGACTTCTTCAGGGCGTCGGTGTCGGGGCCGAAGATTTTCTTCAAAGGATCGATGGCCCGTTTGACGAAGGCGCCATAGTAAAACCCGGCCCCGGGGATTTCACGGTAGGCGATCCAGTTGCCGGTCGGTGTGCGCCGGCTCGCGGACATCAGGTAATGCAATACCAACACCTGTTCCTGGAGCGGGACCTCGGCCGCGGCGTCCGCACTGTCCGTAAACGTGAAATCCGGCCAGTCGATGCGGTAGCGACGGTTTAAAAAGGGGACGTTGATGTGCTTTCCGGAATCCCCCTCGAAACCGGATCGGCCAACGACGTCATCGAAATCCTGCGCGGCCAGGGTGGCGACGGCAATCCGGCGCGCCTGTTTATAGTCATCGATGCGGGCCATGCCAAAAACCTTTTGGTATTGCTGAATAAAAAGAGCCTCGGCCCGAAGGAAAGAGGCTCTTTTGAACCTTACACCGTGTACCGTACGCCAGATACCTTGCGTCTTACACCCTGCTCCCTCGAACCGGGAACCATGAACCCTGAACCTTGCACCATAAACCGTCTCTGAGGATCTATATCTCCAGCCAGGAATCCGAATAGAGCGACTTGCCGAGGATGACATTCACGGTCTTGGCGTAATCCTGGAGTTCTTTGGGCAGGCTCGCCATATCCGGATCGGTGCCGTCCATCATGTTGTAAATGAGATCGACGATGTCCTGGCGCTTGCCCTTGGCGA
>JBAPWQ010000077.1:0-2537 GCA_049283795.1 Desulfobacterales bacterium
CCTGGCGCGCCTTGTTGTAGGCCAGTGTCAGACTTTCGATCATGTCGTTGCAGGCCTTGGTGGCATTGTCCATGGCCATCATGCGGGCCGCATGTTCGCTGGTCGAGGTTTCGAGCAACGCGCTGTATATCTGAACGTAGATATTTCGCGGCAGCATTTCGTCCAGAAGATCCTCGGGCGAAGGCTCGGCGATGTGTTCGGCCAGATACTGCTCCCCCTCGCCCTCGGCCGTTTCCGCCGCCGCTATGGGCGGAATCGGGAGCAGCTGCTTGATGACGGGGATCTGTCGCGCCATGCTCAGAAATTCGGCATAGACGATATGGACTTCGTCGTAGGTGCCGTCGAGGTAGAGACTGACGAGTTTGCGGCCCTCGGTTATCGCGACGTTGAAACCGAAGGTGGACCCCACGATGCCGATGTGCTGCTCGACGATGGCCAACTTGCTGTTCCGCATCCAGTCGCGCCCTTTTTTACCGAAGGCGGTGAAGGAGACATCGATTCCCTGCGCCGTCTTTTCTTTGAGAAACGCGTCGGCCTTGTGGGTGAGGTTGGCATTGAAGCCGCCGCAGAGGCCCCGGTCGGACGTGCACAGGAGAACGTGAATTTTTTTCACGCTCTCGCGCGGCACCAGCAGCGGATTGGCTTCCTCGCCGGCCCGTTCGGCCAGACTTCCCAGGACTTCGGCAAATTTGCCGGCGTAGGGCCGAAAGGCTTCCATCTTGGTCTGCGCGCCGCGCAGCCGCGAGGCGGCCACCATGTTCATCGCCTTGGTGATCTGTTTGGTCTTTTTTACCGCCTGGATTTTATTGAGAACGTCTTTTAGTCTTGGCATCTGAATCCGCCTCTATACGGTTGCGAAACCGGAAACTTTAAATTTGAAACCCGCGCAGCGGATGGTCCTGTTTTCTTTGCCTGGCGACAACGGCAAGGCTGAAAGCGGGTTTCAAATTTTCCAATTTCGAATTTCTATTTTATCGTGTCTTTGAACTCCTCGTCGTAGGCTTTCAGAGCTTCGGTCATCTGGTTGGTCAGATCATCGTCGAAGGCCTGTTTTTCTTTCAGATCGGCAAAGACCTTCGGAAATCTTTCTTCCATGAAGGGATAGAGTCCGGCTTCATACTTGGCCAGAACATCCAGCGGGTACTTGTCCAGAAATCCGCGGGTGCCGGCAAAAAGGATCGTCACCTGCTTTTCCATCGGCAGCGGCTGATACTGGGGCTGCTTGAGGATGGTCACCAGACGGGCGCCACGGGTCAGCTGCTGCTGCGTGGCCTTGTCCAGGTCGCTGCCGAAGGCCGCAAAGGCCTCGAGTTCGCGATACTGGGCCATGTCGAGCCGCAGGGTGCCGGCCACCTGTTTCATGGCCTTGACCTGCGCCGCACCGCCGACGCGCGAAACCGAGAGCCCGACGTTGATGGCCGGTCGCACACCGGCAAAGAACAGGCCGGGTTCCAGGTAAATCTGCCCGTCGGTGATTGAAATCACGTTGGTCGGGATGTAGGCGGACACGTCGCCGGCCTGGGTTTCGATGATGGGCAGCGCCGTCAGGGAGCCGGCCCCCAATTCGTCGTTCAGCTTGGAGGCGCGCTCGAGCAGACGCGAGTGGTTATAGAAAATATCGCCGGGATAGGCTTCACGCCCGGGTGGCCGTCTGAGCAGCAGGGACACCTGGCGGTAGGCGGCCGCCTGCTTGGAGAGATCGTCGTAGATAATCAGGGCATGACGCTTGGTGTCACGGAAATACTCACCCATGGCGCAGCCGGCGTAGGGAGCGACATATTGCAGGGTGGCCGGGTCGCTGGCACAGGCGGCGATGACGGTGGTGTATTCCATGGCGCCGTATTTCTCGAGCACCGCATGCACCTGGGCCACCGTCGATTTCTTCTGGCCGCAGGCAACGTAAATGCAGTAGACGTCGGTATCCTTCTGGGCCAGAATCGCGTCGATCGCACAGGCCGTCTTGCCGATCTGGCGGTCGCCGATGATCAGCTCGCGCTGGCCGCGGCCGACCGGGGTCATGGCATCGATGGCCTTCAAGCCGGTGTAACACGGTTCGTGCACGCTTTTTCTGGCAATGACGCCCGGCGCCACCATTTCGACCCGCCGAAACTCCTTGGCGTCGATGGGTCCCTTGCCGTCGAGTGGCTCACCGACGGCCGAAACCACACGGCCCAAGACCGCTTCACCGACCGGCACCTGCGCGATGCGCCCGGTGCGTTTGACGATGTCGCCTTCCTTGATGTGGATGTCCTCGCCCATGATCGCAACACCCACGTTGTCTTCTTCAAGGTTGAGAACGAGCCCGAGAATATTGCCGGGAAATTCCACCAGTTCCAGGGCCATCACCTTGTCGAGTCCGTAAACGCGGGCGATGCCGTCACCGACCGACAGAACCACACCGGTTTCGCTGAGTTCGACCTTCTTGTCGTAATCGGTAATCTGCTCTTTGATAATCTGACTTATTTCTTCAGCTCTTAGTTCCATTAGGCACTCTCACCCCTTTTTAAAGATTCTCTCATGTTGGCCAGTTGTGACTT
>JBAPWQ010000078.1:0-13706 GCA_049283795.1 Desulfobacterales bacterium
CTGCTGGTGTCGAGCAGCCGCAGGACCAGGTTCTCGCCATAGATGGAGGGAATGGTCGAGGTCCGGACGTTGATCTCCTTGTTTTTCATCTTGACCGTGAACCGGCCGTCCTGGGGCACCCGCGCAATGGAGATATCCATGTTGGCGAGAATCTTGAGCCGCGAGATGATCGGTAAAAACATCGACTTGGGCGGCGCGGGGACTTCGTGCAGTTTGCCGTCGACACGGAAGCGTACCTGCACATAATCCTTTTCGGGACTGATGTGGATGTCGCTGGCGCCCTCGCGCACGGCTTGCGAGAGAATCGAGTTGACCAGGCGGATCACCGGTGCCTCCTCGGCCATGCCCTGCAGGGAGCTGACCTCGACGTCTTCGGTAATCGCCGCTTTTTCGTTTTCCTTGTCGTACTGCATGTCCTCCATGTCTTCCAGCACGCCGCCGATGCCCGAATATGTGCCGTAGAGCGTGCTTAGAAGATGGTTCAGATCCTGCTCGGTGCAGATCACCGTCTCGACCTCGTTGTTGGTGTAGACCTCGATCGCATCGACGGCATTGATGTCCATCGGGTCGATCATGGCGATCGTCAGGAGCAGGTGATTTTTTTTAAGTGGCACGGCCTGGTAGCGAAAGGCCAGATCCGCCGGCAATACGTTGGCCAATTCCGTGTCGAGTTCGTAAGCCTCGGTCGAATACTTGGGAAGATTCAACTGGTTGGAGATCATTTCGACGATCTGGACCTCACTGACGATGCCCTCGCGCACCAGAAACTGACCCAGTTTGAGGCCGGATTTTTTTTGATACGGCAGGGCTTCCTCCAGCTGGTCCGGGGTCAGTAGCCCGCCTTCGATGAGGATTTCGCCCAACCGTTTTTTCGTTTTCAGCGGGCCCTTCGCCCGGGGTTGACCACTGCCGCCGCTGTCGTGGGGCATCGGTTTTTTGGAGTTTGGATTCATGGTCTTTGTCACACGCTCCTTGTCGACGGCCTTGCTGCTCACGGGTGTCAACCGCCGGCATGCCGGTTCTGTTGCCCGAAAAACGGGTCGGAATAAAAGGTCGCTTCCGGCGACCAGATCGAAACGATGCGACTCTCCTGCGAAAGGGACGGCGGCAGCTGCTCCAGGGCCATGCGAGCCGCGAGGGGATCGAAAAAATAGCGGTTCAGCAGCAGCTCGAACTCGATGCCGTTTTGCGGGGTCCAGAAGGAAACGATCCTGACCCGGCGGTCCCTGCCGGACAGGGAGTGCAGGAAGCCATAGGCATCTTCGAGACTGCGGCGGTGGGCGATGCTGATCCACCAGACCGGATCGGCCAGGGGCCGGACAACCGCCGGGATGGCCGGTATGCGCAACCGTTGACCGATCCGGACCAGGTCGGGATCGGTAATTTCCGGGTTGGCGAGCATCAGGGAGCTGAAGAGCTGGGCGGTGACACCGCCGTAGATGGTTTCGATCAACTCGTAGAGGTTTTCGTTGGGCCTCAGGGAGATCTCTCCGAGGTCTCCGGGGGCTTTATTTTGCGGCGGGTTTCCGATGTCCGTCGGCTTGGGTGTGGAAAGCGCCGCTATGTGATCGTTGCCTTCCGGCTTATCCAAAACGGTGGGTTTCGGCGCCGGCTCGGGCAGCGCTGCGGGGGCGGCCGCCGTGGCAGCGACCGCCGCGGATGGTGTAGGCGGGGGGATGTCAACCGGCCCGGGAGCGGGATCGGCCGGGCGACCGTCGGCCGGCGAACGACTGCCGGAAGGCGGGCCGGTGAGGGGCAAGCCGGCCAGGGCCGACAAGCGCCAATGGCGGACATCGACCAGGGCCAGGCCGAGGGCCAGGACCAGGAGCAAAACGCCCGCCGCCAGTGCCAGGCGTTTGATGCGCCGGCCGCGGCGCGGGAAAACGCGCCGGATGCAGGTGCGGGCCAGAAAGAGGTCGACCGACGTCCGGTTCTGGATGATCATCGTCAGGATGCAGCGGTGGCACAAATTGATGATCTTGCGCGGATACCCCCTGGAGGCCGCATAAATGGCGATCAGGGCCGGCAGGCTGAAAAATGTGTAGGCCTTGTAGTGCCGGCTCGATTTTTCGAGCCGGAAGCGGATCATGGCCCGGGTGTCGGTGAAACTCATCGGTTTCAATCGATGCAGCAAGTTGATGCGGTCGGCAAAATTCGCATGCTGATCGAGGGTGATTTGAAATTCGGTTTGCGCGAAAATAACGATCTGCAGCAGCTTGTGGTCGTTGGTTTCGTAGTTTAAAAACTCCCGCAGCAGTTCCAGGCAGAACTCCGGCAGTTTTTGGCCCTCGTCGATGATGAGAATAACGGTCTTTTTTTCATCCACCACTTGCGTGAAGAGGTAATTCTTGATCACCTCTTTCATCTCCCAGTCACGGGCCGCTTCCGGCGGCCGCCGGCCGGTCAGCATGTCGATGATCGTCACCAGAAATTCGTCGGCGCCCGAAAAGCCGGGATCCATGACGAGATGGGTTTCAAATTCGGGTGTTTTGGCGAAGCGCCGGATCAACTGGCGGCAGAGGGTGGTCTTGCCGGTTCCGACATCGCCGATGATGACGTTCAGACCGCGGCGCAGCCGCAGGGCGAGTTCCAACTTCTGGAGGCAGTCAAGATGCTGGCGGGAGCCGAAGAAAAATTCGGGGTCCGGTGAATTTGAAAACGGTTCCCGGTCGAGGTCGACGATGCTGAAGTATTCCATGGCGATGGGTGGGTGGTGTCAGTGACGTTATCAGGTTTCCATACTGGACCGGAAACTTATTTATCAATGCCATTTATAAAATCGTGGTAAGCGTTCACAGGGCACCGCATCTGCTGCGTTGCCGGCCACTTGACGTACAAAAGTACGCCGGCGCACCCGACGCCTTGCATCTGCAGCACCCTGTAAACGCTTACACTCGGGTGGTTCGAAGCGCATTTGATTTTGGAACCCCGTGAACGGTTACAAACCGTGGATGGGTACTATCGATGATTACCATCAAGAAAAACACAATACGGTGCAAAATGGGATGCCGCTGTCGTTTTGAGCGTGTTATTTCGGTGGCGACGGCCGCAGGGCCCCATGCGGTGAATCGGAAGAGTAGGTGACCCTGTCCCCCACTTTTTCTTCCAGAATGTAAGGGGTGATGAAAATCAGCACGTCTTCCATCGCGCCGCCGCGCGAGCGACTGCCGAAAAGCCATCCGAGGCCCGGCACATCTTTCAGATAGGGAATGCCGGCCTGGTTGGAGGAGGTCGTCTCCTTGTTCAGTCCGCCGATGACCGTCGTCTGCCCATTCAGGAGAATGACGTTGGTCGCGGCTTTTTTGGTGATGATGGTGGGGTTGCCGGCCACCGGCCTGGAAAAATCGGGTTCATCCTTGTTGGTGAGAATTTTCAGCTTCAGGGTGTCCCCGTCGATGACATTCGGCGTGACTTCCAGACGCAGCGTCGCCTGAACGTATTCGATATTGACCTCGCCGTTTTCAACGGTCTGGATCGGGATCCGGCTGCCCGATTCGATCAGGGCGATCTGGTTTTCCAGGGTGGTGATCGAAGGGCTCGATAAAATGTTGAGCCGGCCCTCCTCCTGCAGCGCCTGAAGCTGGAGGGAAAGGGCGGTACGACCGACATTCTGAAACAAAAAGCCCAGTGACAAGCCGATGTTGTCCTGGAGGTTTATCGGAAAGTTGGAAATGTTGCCAAGGGGCCACAGAAATTCGAGCGGGTTGCCGTCGTCGTCCTTGATGGAATTGCGGTCCTCGAAATTGACGCCGTTGGGGCCGGCCCAGATGTTGTTGCCGTTTGCGGTGCCATAGGCCAGGCCGCCCCACTGCACGCCGAGCGCCCGGGCCGTGTCGTTGCTGGTCTCGACGATGTAAGCCTGAATCAGGATTTGCGAGATCGGCCGGTCGAGCTGGTCCACCACGGCGATCATGCGCCGCAGGTCGCTGGGGATGGCCTGGATAATCAGGGAGTTGGTGTGGTCATCCACCAGGACCGATCCCAGAGGTTTGCCCTCCCGATCGAGCGACAGAAACTGCTGCATATTTTCCCGCAGCTTGGCCGCGCTGGCATAGCTGATTTTAACCACTTCGGTTACCAGCGGTTCGGCCTTGTCGAGTTCATTTTTCTGTACCTCACGCCTCAGCTCGGTTTCCATGTCCTGGACCGTCATGACACGGATGATATCCCCCTCCCAGGCGTAGGTCAGGCCCTGGGTGCGCAAAATGCTCTTGAAGACCTGGTCCCACGGCGCCTCGGTGATGTTGATGTTGATCCTGCCCGTGACCCGGTCGTTGAGCATGATGTTCTGGTTCGCGACCCGGGCCAGGGCCCGCAGAAGGACCGGGACCTCGATGTCATTCATTTTCATGGTGATTTTACGGGTTGGCAGCGGCTTTTCCGGCGGTGGCAGCAGGCTATCGGTTTTGGCGGCCGCGCCCCGGTTTTCTCCGGCCGCTGATTCGCGGGCATGCTTTTTAGGCGATGGGGAATAGGCCTGGGAGTCGGCCACCCTGGTTTTCCATTCCTCGTAGAAGCCCTTGTCCGCAGGGGGCGGGGGCGTCGTGCAGCCCCACAGGAGGGCCGTTATCAGGGAGAAGCCGATCAGATGCATCGATAAGTTATCGAACCTGTCGTAAGATGCCATGTTCCCCTGCTGCTCTATTGCGTGTCTTCCAGTTTAACGGTGACTTTTCTTTTGCTGCCGACCCGGCCGATGATCACCCGGTCGGGATATATCTGCTCGACGATTTGGCCGCCTTCCGGCAGTTTTTCCCCTTTTTCGTATTCGATGCCGTTGATGATGGCCAGATTGCGGTTGCCCATATTTAAAAAGCCCGAATAAACGATGTCCAGCTTCGACTCGCTCGCTTCTTTCTGGGTCTCGGTCAGTTTTTCTTTTTCCGGCTTGAAGGAGCCTTCAGTCTTGATGATCAAAAACGGGTCCCTGGACCATTTATCCGGTATTTTTTCAATGATGTAGGCTTGTTCCGGCGAAACGCCGCCTTTAACCAGCGCGGCGACCTTGGTGATAAACTCGTTGTAGCCGTCCAGCTTGTTCTCGGGCGCGGCCAGCTTCGGTTTGCCGGGTGCGGGGTTTTCGAGAAACAAGGCGTAGAACCCGTAAACCAAAGTCAAGGCCATGACGGCCAGAATTATTTTTTCCCTTTTGGACATATCACCTTTCACTTCCCGAAATAAGCCAAGATTCCGGGGCCCGATTCGGGCTGACACCCCTTTTCCTTATTACTCGCGCGGCTTACTCGCGCGCCAGGAACACATGCAGCCTGAATTCTTTGGTGTCGCGGGCCGACTTGATGGTTAATTCTTCGATCCGGTCCAGATAGGGCAGCCGCGAGACTTCGAGCAAAAACGGCTGAAAATTCAAGAATTCCCCTTTCAGGAGCAGATTGACTTTCATGTGGCCGGCCTCTCCGATCATCGATTGGATTTCCGGCGAATATTCGGCGAGTTGGAGATCGCTTTGCCGGGCCAGATCTTGAAAGGTTTGTCTCACCTTATCGGTTTCCTTGCGCTTCAATTTCTCCTGCGGAACGATATCGAGCCCTGCCGACGGGTTCATCTGCGTTTTCTTCAGCAGGCTCTCGTAGAGCGGGGTCAGGATCTGCTCCTCTTTGATGCGCATGCTGATCTCAGCGATGCGGGCATCGAGCGCGCGGGACTCTCTTTGCGCCGGCAAAATGGCCAGCAGCACGAAAAGGACGATCCCGCCACCGAAAATGATGACGTTGATCAGGCTTTTGGTCGGAATCGATGCGAGGGAGATTTTGGCCATGATGACATTAAATGAGCTTTAGTTGCGCCTTAAACCGCAGCACTTCCTTGTCGTTGTAAAACCCCGGTTCCTTCTGGCTGATCACCGGGTGTCTGAACAGGGGCGACCCGCTGAGTTGGATCAGATAACCGGCCAGGGCCGATTCGAAGGTCGTTCGGTCGCCGAGAACAAGGCCTTCCAGAATAACGTTTTTCGACTGGGGTTCCTTGCCGCCGGCCGCCGTGTCGGTAAAATGGACCGAAATGCCGGTCAGCCGGACATTGGGGGGCGTCAAATTGGAAATTTCCGTCAGGGCCACGACGCCCAGGTATTTCCGGCTGTACTCCAGGAACTCCTGGTTCTTTCTTTTCGTCTTTTCGACCAGGCCGAGAATCAGGTTTTGGCTCACCGGGACCTGATAAGCGCTCAACTGGCCCTGGAGCCGCTGGACCTCGCCTGTTTTGCGGTCGATCACGCTATTTTGCCAACTGTAGACCCCGACGCAGACCCCCATCAGGACCAGGGCGGCCACCGCCGTGGCCTTGTTGAGCAGCCGGGTGCGGGCGGCTTTGCCCTTTTCCTTGTAGGTATAGAGAAAGTTGGGTGTTTGCGAGTTGGTGGACAGCGCCATTCCGATCGAAGGGGCATACGAGCCCCTCTCGGCCGCCGATGTGGGGGGCACGATTTCCCCCAGAAATTTGGGCGCCGTGGCGAAGGGATCGAACGTTTCGCGGGGCAAGCCGAGTTCATTGCCGATGTAATCGACAATGCGGCGATGCGGGCGGACCGTGCTGGAAATGTAGAGTTGTTCCACGCGATCGTTGTCGAAGTTGGCGGCGTAGTGATCGAAGGTCCGCTCCACCTGCTGGACCAGACGTTTCAGCGCCGGCAGGATCAACCGGAAGATTTCCTCCTCTTCGGGCTGGAGCGTGGTCGACCCGTCGGCTTTGGGAGAGACATCGTACAGGAGCCCGAAAAAAATCTTCTGGGCTTTTTCAGAATCAAATTTCGCCGGTCCCGGCTTGCGGTTTCGTGATTCACCCTCGATCGACGCCAGCATCTCGGGCGTGATGTCGATCGAGCCCTCGTCATCGTTTTCCGTGTCGACGATCATGCCGCGCATGGCCTCGTTCATTGTTTTTATGCCGGCTTTTATGCCGCGCGAGAGAACGAGGTTGCCACCCGAGAATATGTCGATGCGCGACCAATCGCGTCCGATGTAAAGTCCTGAGATCGTTTTTACCGGTGGGTCGATCCAGCCGGTGCGCAGGAGGTTTTGAAAAGCGAAGGGCACGATGGAAATCCCCTCCAGGGGGAACCCGCTTTTCGAGAAAAGATTTTTATGGAATTGAATTTCCTTTTCCAGTGCCGTGAAGGACACCGCGGCATATTTCGGTGTTCCGTCATCCACGATTTCGCCCAGGATTTCGAAATCGAAAATCGCCTCGCCCTCTTTGTAGGGGGCGATTTTTTTATGAGACCAATACACCGCATTGGCCAGCTGTTTCTGGGTAACCTTCGGAATCTTCAGGTAGCGCAGCTCGACCCGCGCCGATGAAATACAGCTCCATAGCTTCAGGTTTTTGGATGACCCGCAAAAACGGTTCAGACTCTTGCGCAGGAACCTGGCAAAGTCATGATGGCCCGGATGCAGGTCGGGCTCGAAAGGCACGCGCAGGTAATCGAGCAGTTCGTGTTTTTGGTGGGATACATTTTGGACCTTGACCAGTTTCAGGTCGTCGTAGCCGATATCGACCCCGACGGTGGTGGCTTTCTTGATGGAAACGGAATTTTTCAGACCGCTGCCGATGCGGGTGGAAATCGATGGGGATGGCGGCGGCGGTTCGGCCGTCGCGGATGCATCGCCCGGTCGGCGAATCAGGTCGAGGAGTTTTTCGGTAGAGGAAATTTCGTCCTTTTTGGCCAAATTGACGCTCCGGGTCTGACGACTGAACGGACGATGACCGGCCATATGCCGACCCCCACGGACGTGAGGGGTGTCATGTTTTGTAATGCGCCGAAATCATATGTAATACTTTACAGATAAATATATTAATTAACTCATAAAATCTTGTTATTGTCAAGAATTAACCCACGCTGCGCCATCCCGGGAGGAGGGAAGCCTGAAAGGGCAGGGTTTCGGGTCGTCAACGCCGGGAACCCGTGCGGGGATACGGAGTGGGTTCGCCCGGGTGAGCAACGGGCCGCAAAGGTTGCCAATCAGCCGTTTTTGGTTTACAGGGTAGGCAGCTTTTAATTCGCAGCGGGGCGAGCACAAAGGAGCGGGCGGACATCGCGGCATCCGGGCTGCAAGTCAACCGGGCGCGACGCTTTTCCGCCTGTTAACGGCTTTTTCCGGACTCACCCGCCGCGTGACACGATGTCTGGCAACGATGGCGGAAGACCCTATGGCAACGACAGGATCCTTGGTCGAAAACATGACGGACAGCGGGCGCCCGCAAGGCGCCGGCCAGTCGGAAAACGCCAACCGGCTGGAGCGCTTTTTCAATTCCATGATATTGGTGGGCGTTTTTATCGCCATCGTCTACGTCGCCCTGGACACCATTCTTCATGTTTTTTACTCGGACCGGTTCAACCTGATCGCCAGTGCCGTAGGGCAGGACCGCTATGAAATTTACATCCGCGTCATCGTTTTATGCCTGTTTGCGATCTTCGGTTCCCACGCCCAGTACACCATCAACAACCTGAAAGAAAAAGAAAAAGAACTGGGCCTCTACCGAATGCATCTGGAAGAGCTGGTCAGGAACCGCACATCGGCGCTCATGGCGTCCAACCAGCAGCTGCGGGATGAGATCCGGGTGCGGGAGCGTTCGGAGCAGGCCCTTAGGGAATCCGAGGAAAAATACCGCCTGCTGGCGGAAAATGCCAACGACGCCATATTCATCATCCAGGATGACAAGGTGACCTTTCCCAACCCCAAGGCCCGTCAATTGAGCCAGGCGATGAATGTGGCCATAGACCGTCAGCCGTTTTTCGACTTCATCCATCCGAACGACAAAGGCACAGTTCTGCAGTGGTACGAACGGCGCCTGAAAGGCGAAAGTGTTCCGAGCACCTGCACCTTCAAGCTGATCGACCGGTCGGGCAAGGAGCACTGGATCGAACTCAATGCCGTGCTCATAAACTGGGAAAAGAAAATAGCGGCGCTCAATTTTTTAAAGGATGTCACCGACCAGAAAAACCTCGAAGTTCAGTACCGGCAGTCGCAGCGGATGGAATCGATCGGTACCCTTGCAGGCGGTATCGCTCATGATTTTAACAATCTGTTGATGGGGATCCAGGGCAACGCCTCGGTCATGCTCCTGGACATCGATCGGGGCCACCCGCTGTATGAAAACCTCAAAGGCATTCAGCGCTGCGTGCGGAACGGGGCCAACCTCACCCGGCAGCTGCTCGGATTTGCGCGGGGCGGCAAGTATGTCGTCAAACCGACCCAGATGAATGCGGTCATCGATCGCACCGCGCTCATCTTCGGACGCTCCCGCAAGGAGATCAATATTCACCGCCGTTACAACAAGGACATTTCATTGGTCAATGTGGACGTCGGCCAAATCGAACAAGTGCTGCTAAACCTTTATGTAAACGCCTGGCAGGCCATGCCCAGCGGCGGGGATTTATACCTGGAAACCGACAACATCACCCTCGACCGGGCATTTGTCGACACCAAACCCTTCAGCGTCAATCCGGGCCGCTATGTCAAAATTTCGGTGGCCGACACCGGTATCGGCATCGACCGGAAAATCCAGCAACGGATTTTCGAACCGTTTTTCACCACCAAGGAGGTCGGCCAGGGGACCGGTCTGGGCCTGGCGTCGGCTTACGGAATCATCAAGAACCACGGCGGCATCATTACCTGCTACAGCGAAGTCGGCAGCGGTTCCACCTTCAACATCTATCTGCCGGCCTACGACAAGAAGGACGCGCCCGCCGCGGAAGTGGCGGAAGAAATCCTGCTGGGGACCGAGACCATCCTGCTGGTCGATGATGAAAAAATGATCATTGAGGTCGGTCGGCGGATGATGGAAAGCCTCGGTTACACGGTGCTGACGGCGGAAAGTGGTGCCAAGGCGCTGGAGCTGTATCGGGAGGGGCACGAGCGCATCGATTTGATCCTTCTCGACATGATCATGCCGCACATGGGGGGCCAGGAAGTATTCAATCACATCAAGCGCATCAATTCGCGGGCGAAGGTCCTGCTGTCAAGCGGCTACAGCCTCAACGGCAAGGCCCAGGAAATAATGGCGCAAGGCTGCAACGGGTTTATTCAGAAACCTTTTGATACGGGTGTACTGTCCCGAAAAATCCGCAAAATCCTCGATTCGGACGATTGACCTGCGCTTTCTTCTCTCCCCCGGCATTGTCTTTGCCACCCGGCACCGACTGCGTCGGAAAAGACCGGCGTGCCGGCGGCATGCTGAAAAGACCCGGGCGGGGTCCGCGCGAATCTGCCGGCAGGGCTTGCCGGCGGCGGGCATTCGCGCTCGGGGCGCCTGATTTGTTTTGACTTGCCGTAAACCGCACCTTGCCGGAACCGGCGGCCCGTTGCCGGTACCTGGGGGCGACGGCGTTGGGCCTTCAGTGCTGTGACAGTTGACATCCGGCCCCCTTTCATATACAATCCCTGCTATATTTGTTTGTAAAATAAGCAAGTTATGTTGAAAATTCGCACCACTTCCGCTTTGGTTTCAAAGGGAGGACCCCGGTGTAGTTGAAACCAGAGACAAAACCATGTATGACTCTACATTCCTCATTCGCGGCCGCCTCGCGCTGTTCATCCAATTTTACTTAACTGTTCGGAGTCGGCTGCGGCGCGAGGACGCGATGAATTGCACGGCCGCCTGAAATAAGGGGTTTGTTTCCCGCATGTACTTGTCATTTTACGATCTGGCGCGAAAGCCTTTTGAAATCACGGTCGATCCCGATTTTTTGTGGTTGGGCGAAAAGCATAATGAGGCCCTGGCCACACTGGAATACGGGATCCGGGAGGACAAGGGCTTCCTGCTTCTCACCGGCGATGTCGGAACCGGCAAAACCGTTCTGATCAATCGCCTTGTCCGCAATATCAAGTTGCACTCCATCATATCGACGGTCCCGGACCCGGGCCTCGAACTGATCGATTTCTACAATTTTCTGGCGGCGTCGTTCAAGTTCGGCCGGACGATCAAAACAAAAGGCGAATTTTTGGCCCTGCTGAAACGGTTCCTGATCAAGGCCGAGGCGATCAAACGCAAGGTCCTGCTCCTGATCGACGAGGCGCAGCGGCTGAATCACGGCCTGATCGAAGAAATTCGACTGCTGTCGAATATCGAGATGGAAAACCGCAAGCTCATCAATATTTTTTTCGTGGGGCAATCCGAATTCAATCAGATATTGCTGGAGCCCCGCAACCGCGCCGTGCGCCAGCGGATTGCCGTTCGGTATCAAATCGAGCCGCTGAATGCCGAAGAAACCGGTCAATACGTCTTGCACCGCCTCAAGGTCGCCGGCGCGACGCACCCCATTTTTACCCCCGAGGCCTTGAGAGAAATTTTCACTTTCACCGACGGCAATCCGCGTCTGACCAACATTCTCTGCGACCATGCCCTGTTGACCGGTTATTCGCTGGAGCGCGAGATGATCGATCCGACCATCGTCCGGGAATGCGCGCAAGAGCTGTCCCTTCCGGGAGAACACCCGCCGCTGCCCATCGTCGGAAAAAACCGGCGGGCAGCCGTCCTGCCCGATCAAAAGCCGCGGGGCAGACAATCGGCCCTGTCGAGCCTGATCGTCACCCTGCTGGTTGTCGCCGCGATTCTGACGGCCGGATATTTCATGTTCACCGGTGAAAAGATTTCAACGATGCCCTGGTCGCCGGACCAGCCGGCCGCCCAGGGGCTGCCTCGGCTGCAGGTAGCCCCCCGTACAGGGGTCGCCATGGCCGAGAAGAATACGGCCCCCGCAGAGGCCGCTCCGGCCGCCCCGCCTGCCCCGGAAGCGGTGAGCGAGGGCGCGGTCGAGATCAAGGGGAAACCGCCGGAGGCGGCCGCGGCCCCGCCCGATGCCACCGATGCGCTTTTCAACCTGTCGAGCATCAACAAGGTTGTCATTCGGTTCGACAACAATTCCAATGAACTGCCCGCCAATGCCTATGCGCCCCTCGACCGGTTTGCCGCCTCCCTGCTGAAAAATCCGGATGTCAGCGTCACGATAAACGGCTACACGGACGATACGGGCGTGCTGAGCTACAATGTGAGCGTTTCGGAGTTCAGGGCCAACATGGTGAAAAGTTACCTGATGGGCAAAGGCGTCGATCCCGCGCGCATCACCGCCAGCGGCTTGGGTCCCAAGGATCCCGTCGGCCCCAACACCACGGCCGAAGGCCGCCGACTCAACCGCCGGGTTGAAATCATATTCAGCAAAAAGTCGCCCGCTTAGGGCAATCTACAAAATAAATTATTGATTTAATTTAAAAAAATATCTATAAATTTACTTTTACACGGCACTCTGGTAGAATAGGATTTATCCTCATTCACTCTTTGCGGGACAAGACAAATGGACCGGCCATACAAATTGCTCGTCATCGATGACAGCCAGGAAATCCTGGTGGCGCTCGATAAGTATTTCAAGAAGAAGAAATTCGAGGTGGTGACCGCCACCGATGGTCTGGAAGGCGTCAAATTGCTCAAGACGGAGCAGGGCGGTTTCGATCTCGTGATTACCGATCTCGTCATGCCGTATGTGAGCGGGGTGGGGGTCATCTCCATTTTGAAGAAAGAGTTTCCGGGAACACCGGTGGTGGCGATAACCGGGTGGGGCGAACACCCCGAGGCCCTGGCGATCGAGGCCAATGCGGACATGGTTCTGGAAAAACCCTTCGACCTGGAGGAACTCGAGCAGTCTATTACCGCCCTGTTGGAAAAGCGCCCCTGAAGCAAGAGGTGTGGTCGGCAGATACGGATCACTCTCTGCCAGAAAAAGGAAACTCTTAAAGCCGAAAACATCGCCAGCCACTGATAGGGAGAGCATGGGCACGGAAATTGTCGGCGTCAGTCGCAACATTCAACGCATAAAAGAGCTGATCGAGCAGGTGGCCAATACCGGATTGAACACTCTGGTGTGCGGTGAAACCGGCGTCGGCAAGGAACTGGTCGTTCAAAAGCTTTATGAGCAATCGGACCGCATGGGCAAACCTTTTGTGAAGGTCAACTGCGCCGCCCTGCCGGACGGGTTGCTTGAAAGTGAACTGTTCGGTTATGAACAGGGCGCCTTCACCGGAGCGCAGCGGCGCCGGCGCGGCAAGTTCGAACTGGCGCACAACGGCGTGCTGTTTCTGGATGAAATCGGGGATATGACGCTGCCCCTGCAGTCCAAGGTCCTGCATGTCCTGCAGGGCGGGCAATTTTCACCTCTGGGTTCGGAAAAAGATGTCAAAAGCGACACGTGGGTCGTCGCCGCGACCAATCATGAACTCGAAGGCGACATGAAACAGGGCAAGTTCCGGGGAGACCTTTTTTACCGGCTCAGCACGATCAAAATATTCATCAGTCCGCTGCGCGAAAGACCGGAGGACATCCCCTATCTCATCGACTATTACCTGCGGGAATACAGCATCCAGTTCAAGGGCAAGGAGATAAAGAAACCGAGCGCCGAAGTCATGAAAAAGCTGCTCGGCTATTCATGGCCGGGCAATATCAGGGAACTTCAGAATGTTCTGAAGCGCATCCTGATTCTGGGCGATACCGAGGAAAGTATCGATGAACTGCTTCAAACCGCCGAGACCCAGGGCTATTGCTCAAACAGCAGCCCGGTCAATGTCGCCCCCCTGGTACACGGGGAACTGATCAATCTCGATCTTGAAAACGGAGCCAAAACCAATTCACTGTCGCTCAAAAAAATCAGGAAAAAAGTGCTCGATCACGTCGAAAGAGAAGTCATCGCCCATGTCCTCGAC
>JBAPWQ010000079.1:0-1970 GCA_049283795.1 Desulfobacterales bacterium
GACGGCGTTATCGGTCGTCGGCGTATGACGTATACAGCCTCCTAACTCTGGCCTTGCCAGAATCTCTATCTTTAAGCCTATAATGACCGAGCCTGTGCCTCCTTGGAGGTTTGTGGTTGACACTGCCCGTGTTTTTCGTTAACTGCTGAAATATAAGTGGTTGACGAAAAGAATAAAAGCCATGCGCGATACGAAGGGCCAAATTCTGCAGTTGCTGAGAACCGCGGGCGGGACCGTGTCGGGTGAGGTTCTGAGTGACGATTTGAGCCTGTCCCGCACGGCGGTCTGGAAGCAGATCCGGAAATTGCAGGAACTCGGGTATGCCATTGAGGCGTCCGCCACAGGCTACCGGCTCGACGCCGCGCCGGACACGCCGCTGCCGTGGGAATTTCCCGGCCGGCAAGAAACGGTGCACTACTTTCCGGAGGTCGCCTCCACGATGGACATCGCCCGCAATATGGCCCGCGCGGGCTGCGCGCCCTTCACGGTCGTGGTCGCCGACCGCCAGACCCACGGGCGCGGACGCCTGCAGCGCCACTGGCATTCGGAAGCGGGCGGCCTTTACTTCACGGTGGTCCTGCGTCCCGTCCTCCCGCTGCTGATGAGCCCGCGCGTGAGTTTCTGCGCCGCGCTGACCCTGGCCCGAACGCTGCAACGCCTCTACGGAGTGGAAGCCGCGCTCAAGTGGCCCAACGACATCCTGGTAAAGGAGCGCAAGCTGGCGGGCATGCTCTCGGAAATGGAGGCCGAGGCCGACCGCATCACCTACGTCAATGTAGGTATCGGCCTCAATGTCAACAACGACCCCGCCGGGGCGAGCGCTGCCGCTGCGAGCTTGACCACAATTCTGGGCCGGCCGGTGTCGCGCGTCCGGCTGCTGGCCGAGTTCCTGGATGCTCTGGAAGCGCGGCTGGCCTCGATCGAAAAGACGGATGTCATTGCCGAGTGGAAGGCCCACACCGTGACCCTCGGCCGCCGGGTCGAAATCGTCACCCAGCGCGAGACCGTGGTGGGAAGGGCGATCGATGTCGATGACAACGGATCGCTGATCCTTCAACTCGACGACGGCTCGCGGCAGACCGTCATCTACGGTGACTGCTTTCACCTGTGAGAGGTCTGCGGCCATGAGCCAACCCCTATCGCCATCGTCGCTGCGCGGGGTCGTCTTCGCGGCCCTTTTCGCCGCCTTGACGGCCGTGGGCGCCCTAGTGGCCCTGCCGCTCGGACCGGTTCCGATTGTCCTGCAGAACCTGTTCGTGTATCTGGCCGGATTGCTGCTGGGTGCCCGCTGGGGCCTTGCCAGCGTCGGGATTTATCTGCTGGCCGGTGCTTGCGGCCTGCCGGTGTTCGCCGGCGGCACCGGCGGCATCGGCCGCCTTGTGGGCCCCACCGGCGGGTACCTGATCGGCTACCTGCCGGCCGTGCTCCTGATCGGCTGGATCGCGCAGAAAGCCGGCCGGCGCGCCTGGGGCGATGTGGCCGCCATGCTGTGCGGCACCGCAGTGCTCTATGCCTGCGGGGTTCTCGGGCTGAAGCTGCTGACGGGCCTGGCCTGGTCCAAGGCGCTGGCGGCCGGCATGTTGCCCTTTTTGCCGGGCGATGCCCTGAAAATAGCCGTGGCCGTCCCCATAGCCCGCGCCCTGCGCCCGATCATCAGGTTGGAAACGTGAGAGTTGAAACTGGAGAAGTTGAAACTGGAAACTTGCAAAAAGGAACGCTAAATGCTCCAAATCTAACTGCTCAAAGAAATAGATGCGTATCTCGTTCAGGACGTTCCCAAAACACCAACAACAAAATACCAAACACAAAACACCAAACACAAAACACGAAACACAAAACAATTAAATTAACGGTACAGGGTGTAAGGTATAGGGTGTAAGGCAAAAGGCGAAAGGCACACGGCGCACGGCAACAGGTTTAATTCAGATATCGTGAACCCGCAATCCCGCCGCCCGTAACTCGCAACCCGC
>JBAPWQ010000080.1:0-10547 GCA_049283795.1 Desulfobacterales bacterium
ACTTGGGATAGCGCGGTTCGTTAAGGCCCTTGGTGGCGCCCAGCACGCATGGCAGGGGCAATTCCAGGCGTTCGCGGGCCCCGCCGCCGATTTCATGGCTCACGATGACCTTGCCGTCACTTAGCTCCATCTTGTTGATTTCGTTTGCCACCGGCAGGTTCATGGCAGCGGCCAACCGGTAGAGGGTCTGAAAGCCTTCCGTGTCCACGGCCCCTTTGCCGGCAAAGATGATATCCGGTTGGCCGTCCTGTTCTATGGCCGCCTTGATGGCCCGGGCCGTGATTTGACTGTCAAGAAACTGGCTGTCGATGGTGACCAGGATGCCCCGGTGGGCGCCCATGGCCATGGCCGCGCGGATCGTGGCGGCGGCCGCCGCCTTGCCTACGGTGACGACGACCACTTCGCCGCCGTTCTTCTCCACCAGTCGCACCGCCTGCTCGACGGCATATTCGTCGTAAGGGTTGGCGATGAATTTACCGCTGGCATCGTCAAAGCCGCTTTCACCGACAACCTTGATGTTGGCAGCCGTGTCGGGCACATGCTTAACGCATACGTAAATCTGCATGAGGGTGTCCTCCATCGTCTTTTCTTTTAGGATTTCATCTTCTCGTTTTTCGGGTCGTAGAGCGGCATGGTCACCACTTCGGCCACCAGTTTTTTACCGAGTACTTCCACTGCCAGCCTGGTTCCGGGTGCGGCCAGTTCCGGGGGTACGTACCCCAGGGCGATGCTCTTGCCGGTGCGGTGTCCATACCCGCCCGAGGAGGTCATACCGACTATCCGGTCACCGCTGAAAATGGGATTGTAGCCCCAGGGATCGGTCTCTTCGGCCACGCAAACCAGACAAACCAGCTGCCGGGGAACGCCGGCGGCCTTCTGCTTCTCCAGGCCGGCCTTGCCGATGAATTCCTTGCCCATTTTTACCGTCCAGGCCACGTTGGTCTCCAGCGGGGTGTGGTGGACGTTCATTTCACTCTTCCAGGCCAGGTAGCCCTTTTCCAGGCGCATGGAGTCCATGGCGTACATGCCGAACATCTTCAGGTCGAATTCCTCGCCCGCGGCCACCAGGCTCTGGTAGACCGGGATCTGGGACTCGATAGGATGAAAGACTTCATAGCCCAGTTCGCCCACGTAGTTCATGCGGTTGACGCGGCACTTGACCCGTCCCACAAAGATTTCCCGGCTGGTGCCGAAGGGAAAGGCCTCGTTGGAGACATCGTCGTAAGAGGCCCTGGCCAGCACGTCCCGGCTATGGGGGCCGGCCAGGACCAGGCAGCCCTTCCGGTAGGTCTCGTCTTCCAGGCCGACACTGCCGTCCAACGGGAGATTTTCCATCATCCAGTGCTGGTCGTGACGCTTGCCCACCGAGGCGGTGACACAGAAATACTCGCCGTCCTTGATCCTGGTGACGGTCATGTCCGACTTGAAGTGGCCGTTCTGGTCCAGCATGGGCGACAGGGCGATGCGGCCGTCGCGGGCCGGCACCTTCTGACAGGTCATGTGATTGAGCCAGGCTTCGGCGCCGGGGCCGGTGATGCGGGTCTTGGCGAAGCGCGAGAGGTCCAGAAGACCCACCTTTTGCATGACGTGCCGGCACTCGGCAGCCACATATTTGAACGTGTTGTTGCGTTTCCAGCCCGGGTTTTCACGGCGGTCCTCACCACCGCCGGTGAAATAGTTGGGGCATTCCCAGCCGTAGTAGTCGCCGAAGACGGCCCCGGCCATTTTCTGGTACTCGTAAATGGGCGCGGTGCGGTTGGGCCGGGCGGCATCGCGCCAGTCGTTGGGGCAGATGATGGCATAAAGCCTGGGATAGGTGTCCTCGATCTTCTCGTGGTTGTAGGCCCAGTTGGCGTAACTGCCATAGCGGCGGCTGTCGACCGGCCACAGGTCGATTTCCGGTTCGCCGGTCATGATCCAGCCGGCCAGGTAGTGGCCGATGCCGCCGGCCTGAGTGATGCCGAAACTGTACCCGCAGGCGTGAAAAAAATTTTTGAGCGGATAGGCCGGTCCCACCAGGGGATCGCCATTGGGGGTATAGGTGATGGGGCCGTCGGTCACGTGCTTGAAACCGGTTTCACCCATGATCGGAAATCGATAGATACCGTGTTCGATGAAATCCGCGATGTGGTCGATGTCCGGCTGCAGTTCGGTCTGGGCGTAGTCCCAGGGCACCCCCCTCGGGTTCCACTGCTTCACCTTGCTCTCGTAGAGGCCGAGGATCAGGCTGTCCATCTCCTGGCGGATGTAGATGGAGCGGTCGGGATCGCGCACCAGTGGCAGCGGCGTGGTGCGTTTGCCTACGACATCAATGGCTTCAAAGAGGATGTGGGTATGCTCGCCGGCGATGGACGGGATTTCCAGTCCGACCATTTTGGCCACCTGGGGCGCCCACAGACCCGCGGCATTGACGACATACTCACAGGTGATGTCGCCTTTGTCGGTGTGCACCAGCCACTCGCCGGAGGCGGTGCGCTCGATGCCGGTGACCTGGGTGTGAGTGTTGATTTCCGCACCGTGCTTCTTGGCGCCGATACTCATGGCCATGGTGATGCCGTTGGGGTCCACATCGCCATCATCGGGCCAGTAAAGGCCGCCGATGATGCCGGCGGTGTTCATCAGCGGATGCATCGCTTCGATCTGCTCCGGCGTGACCCAGTTCACATCGAGCCCCAGGCAGCGGTTCATGCTGTATATATAGCCCAACTCTTCCATGCGGCCGGGATTGTCCGCCGTCCGGATGGAGCCGGTGGTGTGCCAGCCGACGCTCTGACCGGTCTCGGCTTCCAGCTGCTGGTAGATCTCGATACTCTTCATGTTGACCTGGGTGCAGTAGTAATTGCCGTGAAAGAAGGAACAGTTGCCCGCCGCCATCCAGGTGGAGCCGGAAGTCAGCTCGTGTTTTTCAATCAACACCACATCCGTCCAGCCATATTTAGCCAAATGATAGACGGTGCTGACACCGATGGCGCCCCCCCCGATGACCACGACTCTTGCCTGTGTCTTCATTATGGTTGATCTCCTTTAGTTTTTTAATCCGGAAATTATATTTCGCATGCGCACAAATTATTTCGATGCCTGGAAAACCGGGTCAACTGTGGATTGGCAGCAAATTGAAAGCCCACATGACGTTTGATGGCCAACCGTTCAGGTCAGGCTTGAAAGAACCTTGTGCCCGTTGAAGAAATAGCCGAGCGTCTTGTTTTTGGTTGTTCTGACGGTGGCGTCGAAGAAGCCGGCGAAGCCGCCCGGGTAGTAGATCATCACCAGTATCAGCAGCAGGCCGTAGAGCAGCAGGTTGAGCCCCGGCAGGCTCGAGAGCGACGAGCGCACCAGCTCCATGGCGAAGATGAAGGGAAAGGCCACCGCCGCCCCGCCCCACAGGCTGCCCCGGCCGCCGATGTAGGCCACCGCCAGGATCTCCACGGTCTTGGAGGTGTGCATCACATCCGGGGTCAGGATCCCGTAATAGTGGGCGTAAAAGCCTCCCAGCCAGCCGGCCAGGGCGCAGCTCAGGGTAAAGTTGACCAGCCGGTAGAACACCGGGTTTATCCCCGAGGTGCGCGCCGCCTCCATGTTCTGCCCGATGGCCTTGAAGGCCAGGCCCATCTTGGTGCGCGTGCACCACTTGCAGATGATGTAGACCACGATCATCATCAGCAGCGACAGGTAGTAGTAGGGCACGTTGGACTGGGTTTCGAACAGCCGGTCCACGCGCATGCCAAGGGGCCCGCGGGTCAGCCAGACCATCTTGGTGGCCAGCCCCATCAGCGCCAGGCCGAAGAACCAGGCCAGGCACGCGGCGAAGATGCCCCGCAGCCGCAACGTGATGGCCCCGATCACAAAGCCCAGGAAGGCCGCCAGAAGGCCCCCGGCGAGCATGCCCAGCCACGGGTTCAGGCCCAGGCGCTCGGCCAGGATGGCCGAGGTGTAGCCCCCCAGACCCATGATGGCCGCATAGCCGAAGTTCACGATGTTGATGAAGCCGGCTGTAAAGTCAAAGGCGATGGCCAGGGCCGCGATAAGGGCCGCACTGATCAGCCAGCGCAGCAGGTACTCCTGGTCGAAAGGCGGTATCAGGGGCAGGGCGAACAGCACCACCAGGCCGATCAGGCCCGCCGGGGTCAGGCACAGCCGGTCCAGCGCCTTGTTCACAGGGTTGGTTTGGTCCATGGATCCTCCGCTATTTATCCAGGATGCCGCGCACTTCGGAGCCGAATATGCCGCTGGGTTTAAAGATCAGAACCACGATGATCAGGGCCGAGGGCACCACGAAATCCCAGCCCGAACCGATGTACTCCACCGTGAGCACCTTTAAAAGCGCCACCATGAAGGCGCCCATCACCGCCCCGAGCACGTTGCCCAGGCCGGCCAGGATCACCACGAACCAGGCCATGTACAAGGGCTCGAGCCCCACCGAGGGATAGGACGGGTACATAAAGAGCAGGCTCGCCCCGGCAATGGCCGCCAGCGCGCACGACAGGGACATGGTGAGCATTAGAATGCCTTTGATGCCGATGCCGACCATCAGGGCGCCGTTCTCGTCCTGGGACACCGCCCGGATCGCCCGGCCCGTGCGCGTGTAGGTCATGAAAAACCAGAACACCACCACCACCAGGGCCGCCAGTGCAAAGGACATGGCCCGGTCGCGCGAAATGAACACGTCCATGACCGAAATGGGCGCGCCGGCCCAGTATTGCGTGATGCCCTTGAAATCCGCCCCGAAGAATATCTGGTGGGCGTTGATCAGCACCACCGCCAGCCCCACGGTCAGCAGAAAGGAGTTCATCACCCAGTTCTCCCGGCTGCGCTTTCGCAGCTGGGAGAAGACCAGCACCTCGGAGATCACCCCCGCCAGGGCCCCCACGGCCATGGCGGCCACGATGGTGATCAGCGGGCCCATTACCGCCAGGACCGAATCCGGGTGCATCGTAATGAAATTGTTGATCGGCGTGAACACATAATAGGCTGTCAATGTGCCGATCATGAAGTACTCGCCGTGCGCGAACATCGGAATGTTCATCACCCCGAACACCAGGGCCAGCCCCATGGACACCAGGGCCAGCATGCCGCCGATGACCACCGTGTTGACCAGCACGTAGGGGCCGCGGTCCAGGGTGGCCGCCCCGGCCACCACCACGGTCAGAATCACTGCGATCCCGGCGGCCGAGCCGCCCCACTTGAACATGTGTTCCCAGATGCGTTTTTCCAGCTGCTCCGCCATGACCCCTTTTCCTTTCCCGGTCTTCAGACCCCTAAAAAGACCTTGCGCACGTGAGCGTCGCAGGCCAGTTCGCTGCTCTTGCCGGACAGCTCGATGCGGCCGTTTTCAAGAACGTAGCCCCGGTCGGTCACCGCCAGGGTCTTGGTCACGTTCTGCTCCACCAGCATGATGGTCACCCCCCGCTCGATCAAGGTGTCCAGGGACTGGAAGACGCTTTCGGTGAGTTGCGGGGCCAAGCCGAAGGAGGGTTCGTCCACCAGCAAAAGGGTCGGGTTTGACATCAGCCCGCGGCCGATGGCCAGCATCTTGCGCTCGCCCCCGCTCATGGTGCCCGCCAACTGGCTGCGCCGCTCCTCCAGGCGCGGGAACAGGTCGTACACGAAATCCAGCCGGTCCTTCTCAAGCTTTTTGTCGCGGATCGTGTAGGCCCCCATCGCCAGGTTCTCCTGCACCGTCATGTTCACGAACAGGTTCATCTCCTCGGACACGAAGGCAATACCCTTGCGGGCCACCTTGTTGCCCGGCAGCCCGCCGATGGGCTCGCCCTTGAAGAGCACCTCGCCGCTCATCGGCGCCAGCAGGCCGGCGATGGACTTGAGCGTGGTGCTCTTGCCCGCCCCGTTGGGCCCCACCAGGCACACGTACTCGCCGGTGTCGACGCTCAGCGACACGCCGCGCAGGATCTGCAGAAAGCCGTAACCGGCATTGAGGTTTTTCACTTCCAGTAGCATCGCGCCTCCGTTGGCCAAGTCCGCCGATTCATAAACTCGATGACGAATTTATTGCCGCGGGACTTCAGGCTGAGTGGGCCAGTTGATCAGTTTGGGTTCTATAAATACGCCACCATATGTGCGTATCGACGCCTCAAGCGGTCGGCCGGGCCTCGGGCGGGCAGCTGTCGGCCGCATCGCCCAGGTAGGCCTTGGTCACCTTGGGGTCGTTGGCCACCTCTGCGGTGGTGCCTTCGGCGATCTTGGTGCCGAACTGGATGCACACCAGCCGGTTGCACAGGCCCATGATCAGCTGCATGATGTGTTCGATCATCAATATCGTGATCCCCTGGTCGCGGATCTTTAAAATCAGCTGCATGATGTCCTTGAGCTCGCCTTCGCTCAGCCCCGAGGCCAGCTCGTCCAGAAACAGCAGCTTCGGCCTGCTGGCCAGCGCCCGCGCCAGGTCCAGGCGCTTGAGCTGCACCGTGTTGAGCTGCTCGCTGATGGTCTCCTCGGCGATCGGAAAATCCACGAATGCGAGCATCTTGCGGCTGTGCGCCGCCGGGTCCCCGATGGCCCCGGGCCGGTTGCCGAAGATGGCCGCGGTCATCACGTTTTCCAGCACGCTCATCTTGGGAAAGGGAATCGGGATCTGGAAGGTGCGCGACATTCCCCGGCGGCACATCTTCTCCGGGCTCTTGCCCGTGGTGTTCTCGCCAAACATGAACACCTGGCCCGAGGTGGGCGGGTTCAATCCGGCGATGGCGTTGACCAGCGTGGTCTTGCCCGCGCCGTTGGGCCCGATCAGCCCCACGATGTCTCCCTCGTCGATGTGCAGCGACACCGCGTTGACCGCCGTCAGGCCGCCGAACTGCTTGGTTAGCTCCCTGGTCTCAAGTACGATCATAGGTCTCTTGTCCCGTGTCTCGGGGTGCGTTGCTCAGCGCGCGGAACCGTCAGGCTAACGGCTCCGCGCATTGCGCATTTACGTTTCTAATTGGCCTTGAACGCTTTTGTCTTCCAGTCTTCGGGAAAGACGATGTCGCCCTTGCCGTTGGTGTACTGGATAACCGGAAAATAGTAGCCGTCCTTGGCCACCACCGGATCGGGTACCGATTCGGCAGTGTAGCGATATTCGTTCATGATCAGTGCCCCGTCGGCCTTGCTGAAGGTCAGCTTGCCGGTCTGGACCTCTTCGACAAAGATCTTGTGGATGCTCTCCTTGTCCAGCTGGCCGTATTTCTCCAGCGTGCGCTTGAGGATTTTGATGAACATGTTGGTGCCGTCGTAGCACAGGCCCCCCGCCGACGGGCTGGGGTTGAAACCGTATTTGGCCTGGATGTCCGTGGCCCACTTCTGGGCTTCCTTGGTGGTCAATTGCGGGATCATGTCCAAAACGCCGTTGGAGGCGGGACCGGCCATCTTATACCAGTCACCCATCCAGCCCAGGCCATCGGCGATGATCACCGATTTCAACCCCACTTCGCCGGCCTGCTTGACAAAAGCGGTCATGGTCGGGGCGGCGGTGCTGGTGCCGGCCAGAACCGCGACATTCTCTTTTTTGTATTTGCCCAGCAGCGGGTAGAAATCCGTCTGGGTGATGGGAAAATAATCTTCCGAGACAATCGTCCAGCCCTTGCCGGCGAAAAAGCCTTTCAAGGCGCCGCCCAGGCTGCGGCCCCAGTCGCTGTCCTCGCCGTAAATGGCGACCGTCTTGCTTTTGGGTTTCCAGGATCCGTCGGCAATGGCGTTCTCCAGGCATTCCACGTATCCCAGGGCCAACTTGGCCGGCACCGGCCAGCCCTTGCCGCCCCAGTAGCTGTACTTTGCCGGATCGCTGCGCCATTTTTGGTTGACCACCTCGGTCGCTCCGAAACCGAACCAGTGGGGGATCTTGTACTGGGCCGCCACGTCCATGGCCGCAACCGCCACCGAACTGTGCCAATTCTGCATGGCGCAGTCGATGCCCTTTCGCTCGACTGCTTCCGCGTAGGCACTGGCGGCCTTGGCCGGATCACTCTGGCTGTCGATCCACACGATCTCGAGCTTGTAGTCGCCCACCGTGTAGTTGATCTTGTCCAGCGCCATCTCGACCGAGGCCTTGAACTCGGCGCCGTTTTTTGCCGCAGGCCCCGTAAAAGGCCCCAACACGCCTACCTTGAGCACCTTGTCCGCCGCCAGGGCGGCGCCGCCAAACAGTGAAAGTGCAAAACAAACCATCACGATACTTACGATCAGCTTCTTTCCTCTCATGGGTCTCTCCTTTGGGGTTGGGGGTTGTCTTTCTTGGCTAAGAGTAAAACCGTAACACTTGCATGAAGTCAATTCATTTCCAAGCCATAACATACCGCAGTAAATGATTCCACTTCATTTTGTTCACACAACCTTTAAAATTAATAAACCAGCTCTACCTTATACTCTATGTTTTCAGGACCCGACCAAAAGCGCCACCCGTTTTGCTGCATCCAACCGGAAAAACCGAGTCGGGGATGAAGACGCATTGCACCCGCAGCGTCGGCAGAAAGATCTTTCTGCGGCCGCAGCTGTGGAGTGAAGAAAAAGGCGTCGGCCTGGACCGCGATAGCTACCCCTCGAACATTCCGTCGCGAAACGCCTGGATGTAGTTCGTGCAGAAGTCGTCCCGGCCGGCCAGGGCCTCGGCCGCGATGATGCCGGCCATCATCTTCTTGTCCAGCGGGTTCACGATCGCCCCGTCCAGGCCCCTGGCAACCGCCATGACCATAAATGTCTGGTTCAGAAACTTTCGGGCCGGCAGCCCGTAGCTGATGTTCGAAAGCCCGCAGGCCGTGTGAATGCCCTCAAACGTCTTCATGATCTCTGCGATGGCGTTTAAGAATTCCACCCCGAAGCTGCCGTTCACCGACAACGGCTGCACCAGCGGGTCCACGAAGATGTTTTCCAGCTTCACGTCGTTTTCAAGCAGGCCGCCGACCAGCTTCTCGGCAACCTTCATGCGGTCCGCCACCGTCTGCGGCATCCCCTCATCGCTCATGCACAGGGCGATCACCTTCATCTGCGTGCCGGCGATGATCGGCATCAGCTTCTCGTAGCGCTCCTTCTCGAGCGAGATCGAGTTGATCAGGGGAGTTCCCTGATGGACGGAAAGGGCGGCCTCGATCGCCTTGGGATCCGGGCTGTCGATCGCGCAGGGTTTGTCCGTCACCTGCTGCACGGTTTCCACCAGCCACCTGAGGTGCTCGCGCTCCTGGCCCACAAACACGCCCGCGTTGACGTCGATGTAGTCGGCACCCGCTGCGGCCTGCTCCCGGGCCACCTTCTGGATCGCCCCGGCATCCCGGGCCTCGATGGCCGCCTTGATGGCCTTGCGGCTGGCATTGATCAGCTCTCCGATAATGATCATGGTCTGTTGCCCCTCCTTCTATACTTGTGCCACGATTTGCTTGATCAGCTTCACCGCCCCGGGGGCATCGGCACTGTAGCCGTCCGCTCCGATCGTGTCGGCAAACGCCTGGGTCACCGGCGCCCCGCCCACGATGGTCTTCACCGCAAGGCCGGCTTCCTTGACCGCCCTGACCGTGCTGTCCATCGCCGGCATGGTGGTCGTCAACAGCGCCGAGAGCCCGATCACCTTGGCGTTCTTCTCCGCCGCGGCCTTGACGAAGCGCTCGCTGCTCACGTCCACCCCCAGGTCCACCACCTCGAAGCCGGCCCCTTCCAGCATCATCGTCACCAGGTTCTTGCCGATGTCGTGCAGGTCCCCCTTGACCGTGCCGATCACCACCGTGCCCCGGCTCCGGCTCTGGCCGGCGCTCAGGTGCGGTTTGAGGATCTCGAGGCCCGCCTTCATCACCTGGGCCGCCTTGAGCATCTCGGGAATAAACAGGTCCCCGGCGCTGAAGCGCTCGCCCACCACGTCCATCGGGGAGATCAGCCCCTCGTTGAGAATCGTGGCGATGTCCGTGCCGCCCTCGATCTCCGCCCGGGTTTGGGCCTTTACCGTCGCCTCGTCGTAGGCCAGTATCGCATTGAAAATATCCTGGACTGCCATGTACCTCTCTCCTTTGCGTATGGTCCGCCGTTTAGATTCGGACAGACCATCAGGGAAATTGTTGTCACTCCGGAGACAGCCGGAGTTGGATTGAAAGCTACTTGCCGTATTTTGTTTCGATGTACTTCTCCAGTTCGCGCAGGACGTCGCCGGGCATGCCGGGCTCCTGGTAGTTCGCGAGAATTTCCTTCCATTTGCGGTTGGCCACCCTTTCGATGGGCTCCCCGCCCTTTTCCGTCCAGCGCTCGTAGGGTTCCTTCTGCTCCATGATGGGAGCGTAAAGCTCCTTGCGGAAGTTTTCGAAGGTGTGCATGTTCGTCAGGTATTCGCCGCCCGGCCCCACCTGGGCGATCACGTCCAGGGCCATTTTTTCAGGATCGGCCTTCTCCCCGCGTTTGATGCGTTTGCACATGCCGCAGATCTCATCGTCGATGATGAATTTTTCGTAGGACGCCGCCATGTAGCCTTCGAGGATCCCGGCCGAGTGCAGCACGAAGTGAACGCCGGACACGGTGGCCATGAGCTGGCTCATCATGGATTCCATCCCGGCCTGGGCATCGGGGAGTTTGGAATCGGTAAT
>JBAPWQ010000081.1:0-5822 GCA_049283795.1 Desulfobacterales bacterium
TCCGGGCATAGCGCCGGCGGGTGCCTCCCAGAACTTTGATGCAGCTCAGCACCTTTGCCCCGGAATTATCCGCCACCGTCAGTCTCGTTTCTGTCTGAATCATTGCTCTCGAATCCCTTTAACGTCAAACGGCCTTTTCCAGGATCTGGCTGACCTGCCACCGCTTGGCTTTGCTGAGCGGCCGGGACTCGGTGATCAGGACCTTGTCCCCGATCCGGCACGAATTTTCGGCATCATGGGCAGAAAACCTGGCGCGGCGCCGGATATACTTATCGTACAGCCGGTGTTTGACCAGTCTTTCGGCCTGGACCACGACGGTCTTGTCCATCTTGTCACTGACAACGGTACCGATCATCTGTCTTTTAATTCCGCGTTTTTTCATGGCAGCATTAATAACTTATCTCTAAAATTATGGGGGACACTACCTGGCTTCGGTTTCAAGTGCTGACAATTCTTCTTCCCGGATGATGGTCTGCACCCGGGCCACATCCCGTTTGACCTGTTTGAGACGCTGCGGGTTTTCGAGCTGACCGGTTGCATGTTGAAAGCGAAGATTGAACAACTCCTGCTTCAGTTCGACCAGCTTCCGCTGCCGCTCTTCCTGGCTCAAGGCCTTGACCTCACCGGCTTTCACGATATGAAGCTCCTTTCCACAAATTTCGTCTTGATCGAAAGCTTGTGGGCCGCGAGCCGGAAGGCCTCCTCGGCGATCTCGCGCGAGACGCCTTCCATTTCGTAGAGGATGCGTCCGGGCCGCACAACCGCCACCCACCCTTCGGGGGCACCCTTGCCTTTGCCCATGCGAACCTCGGCCGGTTTCTTGGTTATCGGCTTGTCGGGAAACACGCGGATCCAGATCCGGGCGCCTCTTTTGACGTGGCGGGTCATGGCGATTCGGGCGGCTTCGATCTGCCGGGCGGAAACCCAGCCGCAATCGATAGCCTGCAGGCCAAACTGCCCGAAGTTCAGATGGCTGCCTCTGCGGGAGAGGCCCGTCATCCTGCCTCTTTGCTGTTTCCTGAATTTAACCTTCTTGGGGCTGAGCATGGGTCCTTACTCCTGTGCCGGTCATCGACGGGTTTAAGGCCGAGTCTTTCGTAAAACGTCTGCGGCCGCGCCGCCGGCTTGCTTACTGATTCTCGTAATCCACCTTGTCCTTCTTGAGGATCTCGCCCTTGAATATGAAGACCTTGACGCCGATGGCGCCGTATGTCGTGCGGGCTTCCGTGAAACCGTAATCGATATCGGCCCGCAGGGTGTGCAGGGGCACCCGGCCCTCCCGGTACCATTCGCGCCGGGCCATTTCAGCCCCCCCCAGCCGTCCGCCGCAGATGACCTTGACCCCCTGGGCACCGAAGCGCATGGCGGACGAAACGCCGCGTTTCATGGCCCGCCTGAAGGCCACCCGCCGTTCGATCTGAAGCGCGATGTTTTCGGCCACGAGCTGCGCGTCGATTTCCGGTTTCCGGATTTCCTGGATGTCGATCAGTACTTCATGGGTGACCATCTTTTCGATGTCCTGCTTGAGCAGCGAGATTTCCGAGCCCTTCTTGCCGATCACGATGCCCGGCCGGGAAGTAAAGATTCTGAGCCTGATCCGCTTGGATGATCGTTCTATTTCGATTCTGGAGACGCCGGCGTGATACAGCTTCTTTTTGATGAAGCGCCTGATTTTAAAATCTTCCAGGATGTAATCGGCGTAATTCTTGTCCGCGTACCAGCGTGACTCCCATGTTTTGACGATCCCTAATCGCAATCCGATCGGATTTACTTTCTGGCCCAAGCTCTCTCCTCCTCCGGCCTATTGCAGCGACTGCTCAGCCAGGATGACGGTGATGTGACTGGTTCTTTTTAAAATTCGGGCACCACGCCCGCGCGCCCGCGCCCGAAAGCGCTTCAATGTGGGCCCCTGGTCGGCGGTGATATTGCTGACCACCAGGGTGTCGACATCGATTTCGGCGTTCTGGTTCGCGTTGGCAACGGCACTGCGCATGGTTTTCTCGACCAGCCCGGCCGCCTTCATCGGCATGAACTTGAGGGTATTCAGAGCCGCTTCCACCGGTTTCCCCTTGACGGCATCGACTAAAAACCGAACCTTTTGGGGAGAAATACGTACATGTCTCGTAACAGCTCTAACCTCCATTGTGCGATGCTTCCTTATAAATAATTTTGACGGTTTATCGGCAGTGTTCGGCACCCGGGGCGGGCACCGCCGGCAACGACCCGCCGGCGCTCTACTTCAAGGACGATTTCTTGGAGCCCGCATGGCCGTAAAACGTGCGCGTCGGGGAGAACTCTCCCACCTTGTGACCGACCATGTTCTCGGAAATGAAAACGGGAACGAATTTCTTGCCGTTGTGGACGGCCAGGGTGATACCGACCATTTCCGGCACGATGGTCGAGCGCCGGGACCATGTTTTGATCACCCGGTTGCTGCGGCTCTTTTGAGCCTCGTCGACCTTTTTCATCAATTTGTCCTCGACATACGGACCTTTTTTAAGCGAGCGTGGCATCTTCTCTCCTGTTCACCTTCCGGCCTGACACGCGGCGGGCCTTAAAAAAGCCCGCTCGGATTTTCTCTCCTCGGATAGACACTGCGGCGGTCTGCGGGTGGCCGTTTACTTTTTCGACCGCCGCTTGACGATCAACCGGTTACTGGACTTGGTCCGCTTGCGGGTTTTGAAGCCCTTGGTGGGCATGCCCCACGGGCTGCACGGGTGGCGCCCGCCCGAGGAACGGCCTTCGCCGCCGCCCATCGGATGATCGACCGGGTTCATGGCCACGCCGCGCACGTGCGGCCGGCGACCCAGCCAGCGCTTGCGGCCGGCTTTGCCGATCGAGATGTTTTCGTGCTCGACATTACCGAGCTGGCCGATCGTGGCCAGGCAGTTCAATAGGACCATGCGCACCTCGCTGGACGGCAGCTTGATCAGCGCATAGCGGTCCTCCTTGGCCATCAACTGGGCAAACGTTCCGGCGCTGCGCACGATCTGGCCGCCGTTGCCCGCCCGCAGTTCGATATTGTGAATATGGGTCCCCAAGGGAATATTGCTCAGCGGCAAGGCGTTGCCGGGTTTGATATCGGCCTCGGGACCGGCCTCGACCATGTCACCGACCTTCAGGTTGAGAGGCGCAAGGATATAGCGCTTCTCGCCGTCGACATAGTGCAGAAGGGCGATGCGGCAACTGCGGTTCGGGTCGTATTCGATGGTGGCCACCCGCGCCGGAATGCCGGTCTTGTCGCGCTTGAAATCGATGAGGCGGTAGTGCTTCTTGTGCCCGCCGCCACGGTGGCGACAGGTGATGCGCCCCATGACATTGCGGCCGCCGCTCTTGTTGAGCGGACGCAGCAGGCTCTTTTCAGGGACCGTTGCGGTAATCTCGTCAAACGCCGCGTAGCCCTGAAAACGTCGCCCGGGCGAGGTCGGTTTTACTTTTTTTATTGCCATGCCATGCTCCTGACCGGATAAAGCGTTAACGATCCTGTCCGGTGGTTACACTCCTTCGAAAAACTCAATCCGTTCTCCCGGCCGCAGGGTCACGACCGCCTTCTTCCAGTCGCGCCGCTTTCCCAGGACCCGTCCCCGGCGCTTGAATTTGCCCCGCACCTGCATGGTGCGCACCGTGTCGACCCTGACGTTGAAGATCCGCTCGATCGCGCGCTGGATTTCGATGCGGTTGGCCTTGCGGTCCACCTCGAAAGTCACCTGGTTGGCGGTTTCCTTCTGGGTGCTGGTTTTTTCGGTGACAATCGGTCTTTTTATGATGTCGTACTGCAGCATCATGCCAGCAGCCTCCCTTCGATATCGTTTATGGCGGGCTCCAGCAGGACCAGGTTTTTATATTTGAGAATGTCGTACACGTTGAGTCCTTCGGTTCTCAGGACCTTGATCCGGGGAACGTTGCGGCAGGACAGCTCGAGCGTGTCGTCCTTTTTATCCGTCACGATCAAGGCGTTATCGAGCCTCAGGGCTTTAAGGATCGCAATGAAGTCCTTGGTCTTCACCCGCTCGAGCGCCAGTTTGTCGAGCACCACCAGTTCGTTATCGAGCTGTTTGCTTGAAAGCGCCATTTTCAACGCCAGTTTCCTGACCTTCTTGGAGACTTTGAAAGCGTATGATCGGGGATGCGGTCCGAAGACGACGCCGCCGCCGCGCAGGAGCGGCGATTTGATATCGCCGCGGCGTGCCCTGCCCGTGCCCTTCTGACGATAGAGTTTACGGGTGCTGCCGCGCACTTCTCCCCGCCGCTTGGTCGCGGCGGTTCCCGAGCGACGGGCGGCCAGCTGCGCCGTCACGACTTCGTGCAGTACGCATGATTTGGGCGCAACATTGAAAAGCGCTTCCGGGAGTTCCCGCTCCGAAACTTTTTCGCCTTTGCTGTTTACCACATCGATAACTGCCATTGTCTTCCCCACTTTTAGCTACTGCCCGGAAACGGGCTGAAAAAATTTTCGGCGTTTCCGGCGCCAAAGAAAGCGCTTTATTTTCTACCGCCCTGCCTCAAAATGCGCTCCGCGTCAGCCTGGGCGCGGAGCCGTCTCCTCTGTCGTCCGTGACGTTCGCTTCAAGATCCTGTTTTTTCAATCAGGTATTCCGGCCGGCATACTTCACTTTTTTGACCAAAACCATGTTGGGCGCATACCCCGGCACCGCCCCCTTCAAAAACATCAGGTTTTGATCCGCGCGGATATCGACGACCGTCAGGTTGCAGACCGTTTTACGTTTCGACCCGTACTGGCCGGGCATTTTTTTGCCCTTGGTGACCCGCGACGGCCAGGCACTGGTGCCGATCGAGCCCGGCGGCCGGACGTTTTTGCTCCCGTGACCCGCCGGCCCGCGGTGAAACCCGTGACGCCGGATGGTGCCGGAAAAGCCGCGTCCCTTGGTCGTTCCCACCACGTCGACTTTCTCTCCTATTTGAAACAGGTCCAGGTTCAAGCTCTGACCGAGCTGGTAATCCTGGGGATTGTCGACCGGCACTTCGCGCAGCCAGGCAAAACGCCCCGCGCCGCTCTTCTGCAGGTGACCCTGCATCGGTTTGTTGACCCGCTTGGCCTTCTTGGTTCCCATGCCCAGCTGCAACGCGTTGTAGCCGTCGCTGGCCGTCGTCTTGATCTGGGTGACGACACACGGACCGACTTCCATGACCGTCACCGGCACAAAGTCGCCGGCAGGGGTGAAGTAAGCGGTCATGCCCAGTTTCTTTCCCAGTAAGCCTTTACACATTTTCTCTTAACCCTCAGGACAGGTGACGCCCAGCCGCGACATTGGTCGAAAAGCGCCGGCACCTCCATCGCGATGACGGCCTTGAAAAACCGGCGTTTTGAAATCGATTTTGCCCGCTGGCGGCGTGTTAAAGCTTTATCTCCACGTCCACGCCCGGTGACAGGTCCAGCTGCATGAGCGCGTCGACGGTCTGCTGGGTCGGCTCGAGTATGTCCAGCAGGCGCTTGTGGGTCCGCATTTCGAACTGCTCGCGGGACTTTTTGTCGATATGGGGCGAGCGCAGGACGCAAAACTTGTTGATCTGCGTCGGCAGCGGAATGGGGCCGACGACCTTGGCACCGGTCTTGTTGGCCGTATCGACGATGTCCGAAACGGATTGATCCAGGAGTTTGTGGTCGTAAGCCTTCAGCCTGATTCTGATCTTCGTGTTCGCTATCATATTGGTCGTCTTGCCCCGCTATTCAATGATGTCGCTCACCACGCCCGCCCCCACGGTCCGGCCGCCTTCACGGATCGCAAAGCGCACCTCTTTCTCCATGGCAATCGGGGTGATCAGCTCCGCCTCGATCGTCACATTGTCACCGGGCATCACCA
>JBAPWQ010000082.1:0-6242 GCA_049283795.1 Desulfobacterales bacterium
GCTACCAGGACTGGCTGATTAATCACATCCAGAGCCATCCCGACGTCATCCGGCCCGAGCGCTACCGCAACGAGGTCCTGGCATTTCTGCGGGAACCCCTGGAAGACCTGTGCATCTCGCGCCCCAAATCGCGCCTCAAATGGGGCATCACCTTGCCCTTCGACGACAACTACGTGACCTACGTGTGGTTCGACGCCCTGCTCAACTACGTATCGGCCCTCGGCTACCCGGAGGGCGATTTGTTCCACAAGTTCTGGCCCGTCGCCCAGCACATCGTCGCCAAGGACATCCTCAAGCCGCACGGCATCTACTGGCCGATCATGCTCAAGGCCGCGGGCATCGAGGTCTACACGCACCTGAACGTTCACGGCTACTGGAACGTGGAGCAGAGCAAGATGTCCAAGAGCCTGGGCAACGTCATCGAACCGCTGGAGTTGAAAGACATTTACGGCCTGGACGCCTTCCGTTTCTTCCTGGCCCGTGAAATGACCTTCGGACTCGACTCGAGTTTTTCGGAATCGGCCTTGGTGCACCGCATCAACTCCGATCTGGCCAACGACCTGGGCAACCTGTACTCCCGCACTTTGACCATGGCCCACAAATACCTCAAGGGCGTGGTGCCGGAGGTCGATCCGGCCACCGAGATCGAACTGGGCCTGACCCTGAAGGCCGACGCCCTGAAGACCGTGGGCGACTACGAAGCGGCGATGGAGGCCTTCGCCTTTCACCGGGCCCTTCAGGCGATTTGGGACTTCATCGCCCAGATGAACAAGTGCATCGACGTGATGGCCCCCTGGGAGCTGGCCAAAAAAAGCGCCGGCCGCAAGCAGCTCGAAGCGGTCATTTACAATCTGCTGGAGGGCCTGCGGATCATCGCCGGACTCGTCTATCCGGTCATGCCCGCCACGGCCGAGACCATGCAAAAGCACCTGGGGCTCGACCCCGCGGCCGAATTTTACCGCCTCGAGCGGCTGAAGCGCTGGAACGGGCTGGCGCCCGGCACCCGGATCCTGAAAACGGTCAGCCTCTTTCCGCGCATCGATCCCGCCCGCGACCGGCCCGCACCGTCGACGACCGGCCCGGAACCAAAACCGCTTTTCAAGCCCCAGGTGTCGATCGACGATTTTGCCAAAATCGACCTGCGTGTCGCCACGATCATCAAGGCCGAAGCCGTCCCGCGCGCCAACAAGCTCCTGCGCCTTGAAATCGACCTGGGCGAACGGCGCACCATCGTGGCCGGTATCGCCGGCAGCTACACCCCCGAGGAACTGGCGGGAAAGCAGGTTATCGTGGTCGCCAACCTGAAGCCGGCCAAGATCATGGGAATTTTATCCAACGGCATGCTCCTGGCGGCCGTGGGCGACTCCGGCACCAGCATCGCAACGCCGGAGCGCAAAATGGCCCCGGGAACCCCGTTGCGGTGAAAAACCGGCGAGCGGAGTGCAGGGATTATTTCGTTTGCGCAATATGAAGAACCTGCTAAAATGAGGTAATGGACCCTTTCCCCGACTGCATCGGCGTCATTCCGGCGCGCTACGGCTCCACCCGTTTTCCCGGTAAACCCCTGGCTGAAATTCACGGAAAACCCATGTTTTGGCATGTTTACCGACGGGCCAGCCGCTGCCCGAAACTGGGGCGGGTCGTGCTGGCCACCGATGACGACCGGATCCGGGCCGCCGCCGCACGACTGGGCGTGCCGGTCGTGATGACCCGCCCGGATCATCCCAGCGGAAGCGACCGCGTTCTGGAGGCCGCCCGACAGCTCGACGTGGCCGACGATGCGGTCGTGGTCAACATTCAGGGTGACGAGCCGACCCTGGACCCACAGCTGCTGAGCGAACTCCTGGCGCCCTTCGCCGCGGCCGCAACGCGCGTAACGACGCCCGTGCGCCGGGTTCCAGCCGCGGAGGCCGACACGCCGGATGCCGTCAAGGTGGTGTTCTCGAAAACCGGGCGCGCCCTCTATTTTTCCCGCTCGGCCATCCCCTTTCACCGTGACGGCCGCCCGGACTGGATCTACCGGCACATCGGCCTGTACGCCTTTCGCATGGAGGCCCTGCAACGGTTCGTCACACTCGGGCCGAGCCCCCTTGAAAGAGCGGAACGGCTCGAACAGCTGCGGCTGCTTGAAAACGATATTGCGATTCAGGTCGTTATCACCACCCGGCGCAGCATCGATGTCAATCGGCCCGAAGATATCGCCGGAGCCCGGCGGATTTTGGCAAATGAGAAACCCGAAGAAAGTGCTCGGGATCGTCAGTGAATCATGAGGTCAACAGGTATGCATACGCTTAAAATCGGCGCCGCGATGGGATCGAAGGCCCTGCGGTGGTTGAAAAAAAGAACCGGCGGCGTTTTCGCCGGCCGGATTTACTTTGGGCGCAGTCTCTCCGGTGTTCCGGCGGGCGCGATCGTTTTCTACCCCTGCCGTTCGAGCTTTCTGGCCTGCGGTCTGGCGGGAATCGTGGCCTTCAAACAGAAAAAAACGGGGGCACCGCCGATGAACATCGAAGAAATGGCGCGGGCCGCCGAAACCGTTTCCCGCCGGCGACTGGCCGATTGTCTCGCCCAACCCGGCGATCCCGCTGAAGGGTATCTGGCCGGCAGCGCGCTGGAGGGCCTGCGCAAGGCCGCCGGCGAGTTGAAAAACCGCGCAAACTTCTGCCCGGTGTATGCCGATGCCGGAAAGCAGGCGGCCATCGAATCCATTTCGCAGCGACTGACCGGGATTATCGCCGAAGACGGCCGCCTGTTGGCCGAAAATGTCGGCCGGCTCGACGCGCCCACCGTCGATGTCCTGACGCGGCGCCTGGAGGAATTAAAGGATATTGCCTGGTCCCTTGCGACCGAAGTGACGCAGAACATCGGCCAGATAAAAGACCTGCTCGGTGCCGACGGCCGCCGCGACATGCTTTCGACCGATCGGCTGATGATCTACAAGAACCTCAACACCGTGCTCAACAGCATCGATCGCCTGGAGGTGCGCGGACGCGACTCGGCCGGCGTATCGCTGATGTTCATTCTGGAGAATTCCGCCTACCGCGATTTCGAGGAGGCCGTGGCCCGCGCCGATCTGACAGACGAACTGCGGGAGCGCAGCGCCCGGGACCTGCTGGTCAACGGCGGCATCGATATCCACGCCCTCGGCGTCGATGCCGACCGGCCGCGGTACACCGTGACCCTGGCCTACAAGGTCGCAGCCGAAATCGGCCGGCTGGGCGACAACATCCGCTTCATCAGGGGACAGATCAGAAATGACCGCATATTTCACCTGCTGACCGCCGTCCCGCACGTGAACCACACCGTTTCGAGCCACACGCGCTGGGCCTCGGTGGGTGCCATCACCGAAGCCAACTGCCATCCGGTCGACAACCGCCTGCTGGCGGGCAGCAGCGCCGACGGCGGCGTCATCCATGTGTGCCTGAACGGCGACATCGACAATTACCTGGCCCTGAAAGCCGAACACCTGACCGGCGGCAAGCGGCTCCACAAGGACATCACCACCGACACCAAAATCATCCCGCTGCAGGTGGAGAAGTATATCCGCCAGGGCTGCCCGCCCGAGGAGGCCTTTCGCCGCGCGGTCAATGACTTCGAGGGCTCGCACGCCATTTCGATGCACACCGATCTGGCGCCGGGCAAATTTTTCCTGGCGCAAAAGGGCAGCGGCCAGACGGTCTTCATTGGCCTGTCCGCGGACCTTTACATGCCGACCTCCGAGGTTTACGGCTTCGTCGAGGAAACCGCCGATTACCTGAAAATGGACGGCGCCCGGACCGTGGCCGGGAAAAACGGCGACACCCAGGGGCAGATCTTCGTCCTCGACCAGGAAAGCGCCGGCGGCCTGGCCGGCATCCGGGCCATGTACTACGACGGCACACCGATCGCCATCACGGAAACCGACATCAAGCACACCGACATCACCTCGCGCGACATCGACCGCCAGGATTATCCGCATTACTTTCTCAAGGAGATCTCGGAATCGCCGAACTCCGTTGAAAAGACTCTCCAGAACCGCTGGAAGATCCGCGAGGAAAACGGCCGGAAGCGCCAGGTGGTGGCCCTGGACACCGTCGTCCCCGAAAAGCTGCGCCGGGCGCTGACGGGCGAGGCGGACGCACCGGCCATCCGGCGCATTTACTTCGTCGGCCAGGGCACCGCGGGCGTGGCCGCCCTGGCCTGCGCCGATATCCTGAACTACTACCTGAACGACCCGGCGCTGCAGGTCCGGGCCCTCAAGGCTTCCGAGTTGAGCGGTTTCACGCTCAACGACCACGATGATCCCCGCTGCATGGCCGACGCGCTGGTGATCGCCATCAGCCAGTCCGGGACCACCGCCGACACCAACCGCACGGTCGTCATGGTGCGCGAGCGCGGCGCCCACACGCTGGCCATCGTGAACCGGCGCGACTCGGACATCACCTTCAAGGTCGACGGCGTGCTGTACACCAGCAGCGGACGCGACATCGAGATGTCGGTCGCCTCGACCAAGGCCTTCTACTCCCAGATCGTTGCCGGCGCCCTGCTGGGTCTTTATATCGCCGGCCTCAAAAACCGGCGCGATGCCGATTTCGTTTCCGCGGAAATTCACCGCCTGCTCGACATCCCCGCCCACATGCGAACGGTGCTGGCGATGCACGAGCGCATCGGCGCCTCCGCCCGGCGGCTGGCCACCCAGAAGGAGCACTGGGCGGTGGTCGGCAGCGGCCCCAACAAAGCCTCGGCCGATGAAATCCGCATCAAGCTTAGCGAACTCTGCTACAAGACCATCTCGACCGATTTCGTCGAAGACAAGAAGCACATCGATCTTTCGGCCGAACCGCTGATACTCGTCTGCGCGGCCGGCACCCGTGAATCGGTCCTGGGCGACGTGATCAAGGACACCGCCATCTTCAAGGCCCACAAGGCCAGCCCGGTGGTGATCGCCAACGCGGGCGAAACGCGCTTCGAGCAATACGCCGATGACGTCTTTCACGTGCCGGCGGTCGGCGAGCACCTGGCGCCGATCCTGAACACCCTGGTCGGTCACATCTGGGGCTACTATGCGGCCCTGGCCTTCAACGACGGTTCGCGTTTCATTTACAATTTTCAGGCCGAGCTTCAGAAAATGCTCAACGATTACACCACCGGCGGCCTCGATTTGTATGAAATCCTGCTCGAAAAAAACTTCCGCGAAAAAATCGTCACTTTCTACAACGACTTTCGCCGCAAGAAATCCCAGCACCATTTCCCGGCCAGCATGGGCCTGCAGGCGGCGGCGAACATCACCCTGCTGCTGAAGTACCTGGCCGGAAAGCTGCCCGTCGGCGACTTCGAGGTCGATTTCGGCACCAAGGGCACCCCGAGCCACATGCTCAACCACCTCTTTCGCGCCCTGGGGGAGTGCATCAACGCCATGGCCCGCCCGGTCGATGCCATCAAGCACCAGGCCAAAACCGTCACCGTCGGTACCAGCCGCCTGAGCGAGAAACTCGAGGGCCGGCTCTTCGATGCGCTGGCCGACTACGGCTTCAAGGTCTCGCAGCTGACCACCGGCAACATCATCGTCCTGCGGAACCTGCAGGGGCTCATCGCCGACATCAAGGGCGCCATCCGCTACCGCATCGCCAACCTGAACCTGCTGGGCGAACCGACCGACGACACCACCATTCATGTCGAGCGCAAAGACGGGGTCCTGGCGCCGATCCCCTCGCGCGTGGAAACCGATACACAGCTAAAGGGCACCAAGCGCATCATCGTGCGACAGGGCAACGTGTACATCGGCAAGGGACGCAAGGACGACCGCAGCATCCTGGTCGTTCCGACCATCTCCACCAATCCGAGCACGCCGAACTTCATCGAGCACCTGCTGCTGCTCAACGTCGAATTCGAGCAGGACGTGCCGCTGGCGATGAAAGTCAAAGCCCTGGGCGGCAAATACGAGCACATCATCAGCATCGTTCAGGAAAACAGCGTGCCCTGGAAGGACGAGTACCTCGAATGGGTGGCGATGGACGAGCTTTTCGGGCTGTCGGCTGAAAAGATCGGGGAGTCTATCGTGGCGCAGGCCACCGCCGGCGCGGCGGCGGGGGCCTGAAAACGATGCGCCGGAGTCCGGAGGGGCGGTTGCAAGCGGTGGCTGACTGTCTCGTAGGGGCGAAAAATTTTTCGCCCCTACCGGTGTTTTCTGTTCTTGCCCTCCAGGGCGGCGCGGATGAAGTCCTTGAAAAGCGGGTGGGGCTTCATGGGCCTCGATTTGAACT
>JBAPWQ010000083.1:0-3831 GCA_049283795.1 Desulfobacterales bacterium
CCCCGGGACCGATGCCGGTGCCGCAGCAGGCGTTACCGGACACCGTATTGGACGAGGTCACGAAAGGGTATGTGCCGTGATCGATGTCCAGGTGAGTGCCCTGGGCGCCTTCGAACAGCACCTGGCGGCCGCTCCTGACAGCCATATCGAGCGCGAGCGACACGTTGGTCACGTGCGGCGCCAGGCGCTCGGCGTAGCGGCGGTAGGTGTCGATGATCTCGTCGCCATCTAAGGTGGCGGCGAAAAGGTAGTTTTTGAGGTAGAAATTTTTCTCCTCAAGCAGGGCGAGCACTTTGTCGGCAAAGGTTTCGGGCTCGAGCAGGTCGACGAATCGCACGCCCCGGCGGGTGGCCTTGTCTTCGTAGGCCGGGCCGATACCGCGGCCGGTCGTGCCGATCTTGGCCTCGCCCTGCTGGTCTTCACGCGCCAGATCGACGGCCTTGTGGTAGGGCATGATCAAATGGGCGCGATCGCTGACCTTGATCCGGTCGGCGCCCACGTCGATGCCCTTGGCGCCGAGGTAGTCCATTTCCTCGATCAGGACCGCCGGATCGACCACCACGCCGTTTCCGATCAGGCAGGTCTTGCCCTGCAGGATGCCGGAAGGCACCAGGTGGCTGATGAACTGCTCGCCATCGACCACCATCGTGTGCCCGGCGTTGTTGCCGCCCTGAAAACGGACGACCACATCCGCGCGCGCCGCCAGAAGATCGACGATCTTGCCTTTGCCCTCGTCACCCCACTGGGTGCCGACGATAACGGTATTTGCCAAGCTATTGCTCCTCCTATAATTAATGCGGGCTCATGGATGCCAAGGGTCAAGTCCCCGGGGAACAGCCCAAACTATTACAGACAGCGAAACTTTGCCATACGAAAAATGCCGTCGATGAACGCCCCTGTTGCCCACCTTCAGCCTTGCACCCTTTGCCCTCAGCCTTGCGCCGTTAGCCTTCAGCCTTTAACCTTTCTCCTTCAGCCTTGCACCCTTTGCTTCAGCCTTTTGCCCTTTGCCTTTAGCCTTGCGCTATTGGCCTTCAGCCGTTTTTATTTAATCCTCCGGTTACGGAAAAACTCCTGCATCAAGCTTCGGCAGGCCTCTTCGCAGACACCGGAAACGACCTCGACCTGGTGATTGAAACGGTCATCCGCGGCAAAATCATACAAGGAGCCGGCGGCGCCCCATTTCGGATCGAACGCGCCAAACACCAGCCGCGCCACACGGGCGTGAATCACGGCGCCCATGCACATGGGGCAGGGTTCGACCGTCACATACAGGGTCGACCCCGGCAGGCGGTAATTGGCCATCGCCGCACACGCCGCCCGCAGGGCCAGGATTTCGGCGTGGGCGCTAACGTCGGCCAGGGAAACGACACGGTTGTGAGCAGCGGCGGCAACCCTGCCGCTGCCATCGACGACCACTGCACCTACCGGAACTTCATCTCTTTGTCCAGCCTTTTTAGCCTCGGCCAGCGCCAGTTCCATGTATTTTGTGTGGTCATTCAATATCTTATACACTTTGGGTGGTTTATAATCGGAAATGTTGAGTCTTGTCTCGAAGATTTCTTACACCTTTCCATTCGGCAAGTGATCGTTGCGCCCCCTCAACCGGCCGCGGCGGTTTTACAAGGCCGGCTGTGAGGCGCAGCGGCTCACCGTCGGGCGCATAAGGAGCACCGGTTTTGCCAGAATGTGCCGTTCAGGATCGAAACTCATTGACATGCCGGCCATATTGTCCTAATGAACAAATTCGTTTTTCAGAGTTACCCCGCGCCCGTAGCTCAGCCCGGATAGAGCGCCGGACTACGAATCCGTAGGTCGCAAGTTCGAATCTTGCCGGGCGCACCATCGATATTTGAACAGGGCGAGGCACTGAGCCTCAGCCCTGTTTTTCGTTTAGCCTGCAAAGAATCGCCGTTGAAGTTGAGGGGCAGCCGAAATGCCGCCAAAGGCGGTATTCGAATCTTGCCGGGATCACCAACATCTTAGGAGCCACGCAAAAATTAATTCACATTTTCGGCTGGACTAATGGAGTAGTTCCAAATTGGCCGTTTGGTGTAATGCTTTAAATTAACTTTTCTCATTTGTTCGTCACAGATGCGAATACCCTTTTGATATTGTTTCACATGAAGGGCGGCACGGATTTTAAGTCCGGCAGAAGTTTTGGTCGTCCGGATAAATTTCAAAACAGTTTCATAGTCGGTCAAAGGCTGAGCCGCCCAGTTATTGCTGATATAGGAAAACATGCGGTGTTCGATCGGGTTCCATTTCGAGGCCCCAGGAGGGTAATGGCAGACCTTGACACAAAGCTTGAAACGATCGGAAAAAGCGACTTGAAGTTGATGCTTCCAAAGCCTGGTGCGAGAACTGTTGCTTCCCCCGCAGTCGGCCAGTATGAGCAGATGGTCGGCATCGGGGTATTTGACCGCACCCATGATTTTCCACCAATTGCCGATGGAAGCCACGGCAAATTCGGCGGTATCACGGCTTGTGCCCAGGTTGACAAATCCCTCATTTCGGCAAAAATCATAGATGCCATAAGGGATGGCGATCCCTTTTGCATCAGATGGAAAGTCATGGTCAAGCACCGCTGTGGATTGCTGACACCATCTGCGGCCAAGTTGATGAAACGCTCCGATCAGCTCGCGGCTCTTGGTATCCACACTGATCACCGGCAAGCCATGGGCGGCATAGTCCTTGATCTGGGAGCGGATGTAGCGAAACTGTTGATCTCGCTGGTGTGGGCAAGGTGGATTTCTCATCCCCGATTCAAGGCTTTTCAGGTTTTTGCGAAGCGAGTAATCCATTTTCTTAAGCAATCGGCCCACCGTGTTGGCCGATACATTAATGCCCATGCGTTTGAGCTGCCGGGCAATTTTGCCGGTAGTTTTACGTGTCCACTTGCACCCGCTGACCGGGTCCCCGGCAGTCTCGTATTTCATGATTTCGGCAATCGCATCCATTATTTGCGGCGTTTTTTTTCCTGCGTCAGTCGCCCGGCTCCCTTTGCCCGCTGTCGGTCGGAGGCGGTTATGTCGGCATTCATCAATTCCTTGCGCCCTTTGGCAACGGTATGCGGATCCATGCCCAGAATCGAGGCGATATGCGCATCTCCGCCATGGCCGAGTTTGAGAGACTCAAGCCCGGCATATAACCGACGCTGTTTTTCGTTGAGCATGCTGCAAAACAAAACCAACAAGGCCTTGGCCTCATCGGTGGCCAGGTCGGGATTAGCCACGATCAATGAGGCTGGCGACTGCTGCAAAAGGGCTTTGCGAGCCTGGATCTGTCGGTTGGCCACCTCCTTTTGCGCGGACAGGTAAACATACACCGAATCGAGGGTTTCGCGGGCAAGCAGACCGTCACGAGCCAATTGGGTAAGCGCATGTTTGGTTTTTACCTGCACAATGTCTTTGAGTTCGCCAGCGCTGTAGCCTGCATCGCTATGGTGCACGAGGGCTTGACAGGTTTGCAGCAAATTTCCAAAACGTGAAAACCATACCGAAGAAAAACTCCAAAGCCCTTGCTCTGTAAACCGGGCAATGGATTTTAAGGTGTAATATTTTCCCCGGTGCGAATAGCTGCTCAGATACTGTAAATCGCCGAGCTTGCGGAATACCGTACAGCGGGCCGGATTGCCCAGCTCTTCGCGCAGTTGATCGAGGGTGGCGATTTTGTGCCGATCAAAGAATTGTCTGAGGGCCTGCAGATGATATTTTGGCGTATTCATAATGAGTATATTAGCCCTTAGGGTTGCGAATGTCAAGGCTAATATTCTCACTTTGCAGAACCCGTAAATACACAAGAAATAGGGATTAACAAGCATGTTCACGC
>JBAPWQ010000084.1:0-7523 GCA_049283795.1 Desulfobacterales bacterium
ATCCACAAGTCATCGGTGCATTCTTTTTATGGGGTGCTCTTGGCTTTACTGTCTGGTCCGGTGCCGATTATTTTTTTAAGTTCCGCAGACTTCTCCAGAATTAAGCTTTTTTGTTGACAAAAAGATAATAAATAGTTAAATGATAAATTTGAATTGAGCGGGAATAACTCAGTGGTAGAGTGCGACCTTGCCAAGGTCGAAGTCGCGGGTTCAAATCCCGTTTCCCGCTCCATTTTTTTTAGGCGGCATAGCCAAGTGGTAAGGCAGAGGTCTGCAAAACCTCCATTCCCCGGTTCGAATCCGGGTGCCGCCTCCAATTACCTCAGATGCTTTTAGTCAGGGCCATCGGCCCTGTTTTTTGGGGCTGCGGTTCAGGCCTTGCAGGTGCCGGCCGGTGCCTCGCGTACAATCCCATCCTGTTTTTTTCCAGCGTCCCGACCACCGACGCGTGTTTTTCGTGAACCGTCTTCCGGTCGAACTCCTGAAACTCCGCTAGCACGGCCTGACCCTCTTCATCGGTGACAGTGGTTATAGATGCGGAAAAAAAGGCCTTGTCCTTCTTCTCGAGGGGCTTGGGACAGACCTCGAAAGTTGTGCGCGGTTTGCGCCGGCGACCTCCCTCAAAACCGGTACAGCTTGAAATGAGTCGCCCCACCCAGAAGGAAATTGATTAGGGCAAAGGTAATGGTGCCGACCGCGCTGAGAATGATCATGGCCGGTATCGTTGCGATGGCCAGTTTGACCATGAACACTACCATGGAGCCGAACGGCATTTTAATGTTGGTGACCACGACTTCGTTATCTGGCGCTGACATTGCAAGTTTCCCCCTTTCCGACACTTCTGATTGAAGAAAAGCAATCCCCCCTCGGGCATGTGTCGCGTCACTCCTTGTCGACCAGAATCTTACCAGCGTCTGATGGGGCAATGCGGCCGGGATTCAATGGTAAATGTACCTTTACCCGTATTTGTTTTTCTGCAGTAGATTCTTTGTTGGCCGTTTTTATCGAGGTGCCCATATAGTGTAAAGGCATGGGTGCACCTGTGACCAAATGGTTGGCAAACAGGCCACTTGAGAAAGAACCTGTCGATAAATTCCTGACTAAAGGGTGTTTCCTCTCTGTGAACCATTGGCTTGTGCCCTTTCAAGTCGCATGATGGTCAGTGATGTTCGGTGGACGGCGTCCAGAATAATGCTCTTCGATCCCGTTGTCCGAGGGATACAAATATCCGAACCACCGCTGAGGTCAAGAGTGAATTCCGTTTTATTTTTTTAAGATGCATCATGCCGGCCTCGGGTTAAAGGCCCCAACGAGGCTGGGTTCAATCCCTCAAGGCCAAGGTTTCAACCCGGCCGGCCCCCAGTGTTGTTTTTTATAAATATCTAAATCAATTAAAGATTAATTCGTTCACGCTTTCTGGTATGGCTTTTGAACTGTCACTCCGCGAACCCATTAAACGGGAGGGAAACATGGGCCGACATCAGGGAGCCTTCGTAAAGCGTAAAGGGAAAAATCGTCCGGCGGTCGTCATACGGACAACTCTCTACGAACTGATCGAAACGGTTATCGACACTGTCGGACCGGATGAAAAGCAATCGGTCACGCCGGTCCTGCTCGAACTGCTGGGGGCCTTTTGTCCGGCCGTGAGGGTGGTCGAAGCCTGACACCTGAACGTGCGCAGACTTGGGGCATAAAAATAAGTTTTAGGTGCAGGGTTGCGTTCGATATCCCGCTTGCTCAGTTTACTGTCAATGGCCGCGATGGTGCATATGGCGCCGGCAGCGGCAGTTCCGGCCGGGAGCTTTGCGGCTAGAATTCAGTCAAGGAAGAAAATACCTGTCGCAAGGGAGGGATCGGGAACCGGTAAGGTTAAATTAAGATTTCGAAAATAACCGACAGGCCGGGCGGTTCAGGATGTGGGATTCGAGGCTTAAGGGTGTATAATTCTTTTCCGCCGAAACTGACCTGATCCGCTGCAGCGGGACTCGACCGTCACAACAGATTCCCATGCATCGTGGCGGCACGAAGGGCCATGAGGGCTAACTGCGGGGAGAGACGCCGGGTTCTGTGGACCATTTTTTAAATGGTGGTCCGCGCGGTTTTGGGCCAGCGGACGGCCCCTGAAAACGGTGCTCGGCGTTATGGATGATATTTCAGAAACTTCGCGATTTTTAATTTCGCCAAAGGGGCGCTCGACCACTTGCTGACCCTTATCCACCCGGTCCGTCTTTCCGCAGTGGCACGCCTGTCTTTTGGGTTTCTTCTTTCGAGACCCTTGAAAAAGAAGCGTTGAATCTGCATTCTCCGGCGTCTGTCCTTGCCTGAGCGTCGTTCTAAAAAAGCGCGATTGACGATCATCATGGAGGACCTCCTACAGTGAAGGATTGCCCGACCCGATCGATAGCCTTCAATTGCCCCGGCGCGCGACACCCGAATTACCGCAGGACCACCCGGCACATCAATCCGTTGGTTCGCAGATCGATGGCCTGTTTTTCCGCCTGATGTTTGCGCGTGAATGCGCCGACGTAAAGCCGAAAGCCCGCTGCGGCGTCTTCGACCGTATAGGTCGAAATACCGCTGGTTTCCAAGCGTTTTTTTTCTTCGAGCAGGGCGTCCTTGTTCTGGTATTCACCGATCAGGTTGGCAAATCTCGTCCGTTTGACAATCGCCTGTGTGAGCTGAAGCGCTTCTCTATCACGCTGCGCCGCTTCAACAGATGGATATTGGCCGGACATAACCCGCCACCATGACCCCGAGTGACTCTTAAGATACACATTCACAAGGTACGGATCCAGTCCCTTTTTCCGGAAATCGGCCGCGGCATTGCGCGCGTTTGTAAGAGAGCGGCAACTGGAGAGCTGAAGCGAATACGGCAGCAACCGGGGTGTATCTGGAATACCGTTGGCCCCCGGCAGCAAGGGGGCCGGCGGAGCTGGTTCCGGCCGGGGCGGCGTTGCGGATACGGCCGCGGCACCGCTCGTCTGATGCGCCGAGAGCACGGCGGCCGGAAGACCTCCGAATTCATTTCCGGTAAGAAGAGCGTTCACAAACGGGGCAACCTGAAGGGGCCGATCGGAGGAAAGGGCCGCATCGTCACCTTTGACCGATGCAAGGAAATCAGATTCGGCGCCTCCGGCGTCATGGTCGAGGGTGCGGCCGAGACCTGGATCCCGCCAACGGTCGAAGAAATCCAAAAATACGGCGGTTAGAGGCCGTTCATCGCTCGCTGCGGTGCGCTCGAATTCCGTCGGAACGGGCGCCGTATCACTTGGCGATGCTATGGCGGCCGGTGATGCGGACGCCCCCATTAAGACCGCGCGTGGCGGTTCGATTTTCTTTGAAACGACGCCCGAACCGGCGACGGCCGGCGGCGAGGGTGACGGGCTGATTTTTTTGCTAATGATCATCGGCCGGTCGGAAAAACCGGTCGGTGACATCAGGCGCGCCGCGCCGGTCGCGTGGGTCGGCGGCGGGACGGTGGCAATATCGGCCAGGCCGACAGGGTGCATTCCGGAGACCGACATGATGGTCAGAAGGCCTGCGGCCAGCCAAAACCCAACGGTCGGAAATTGATGTTTCATGTGCTCCGGCGTTAATTTATCATTAACAGCAGACGGTCGCTCAGGGCCCGGTAGACGACAGCCGGGGCAAGCATAGACCGAATTTTGCCAAAGTATCCTTATTATGGCTTCGTTACTGAATAAAAGCACTTTCTGTCTTATTTTGCAAATTTTTTCAGAAACTCTCAACCTACCGCTGATAATTCTTTCGTATCAAAGCGCTTGTTTTTTTAATAGAATAAAATTATGGTTTGCGACAAATTCATCTGGGATTGCGATCGGAAAACAAGAGACCACTGTGACGCGAAGCGAGTGCAAAAATGGAAGACCGAATCAAAATAGGGGTCAGCACCTGTCTGCTGGGTGAAAACGTGCGCTGGAACGGGGGGCACGCGCGGGACCGTTTCGTCACCGACATCCTTTCACAATATGTCGATTTCGTTCCGGTGTGCCCGGAGGTGGAAGCCGGATTTCCCATACCCAGGGAAACGTTTCGGCTCGTCGGCGACCCGGCCGATCCCCGCCTGGTCACGTCGAAAAACAAGGTCGATCACACCGATCGGATGCACCGGTGGGCCGCAAAGCGGGTTGCGGAGCTGGAACAGGAGAATCTTTGCGGATTTATTTTCAAAAAAGATTCACCCAGCAGCGGTCTTCTCAGGGTCAAGGTTTATGGCGACAAGGGCATGCCGGTCAAGCAGGGGATCGGATTGTTCGCCCGGGCTTTTACGCAACATTTTCCGCGCGTCCCCGTCGAAGAAGAGGGCCGGCTGAACGATCCGGTGCTCAGGGAAACCTTCATCGAACTCATCTTCACCCTCAAACGCTGGCGCGAGGCGCTGGCCCAAAAGAAAAACATGGCCAACCTGGTCGATTTTCACACCCGGCACAAGCTGTTGCTTCTCTCCCACAGCCCGACGCACTACCGGTCCATGGGCAAACTGGTGGCGGAGGGAAAATCGGTGGGTGCCGCAGCGCTTTACGATCGTTATGAGCAGCAGCTTGTCGATGCGTTGCGACTGAAGGCGACGATCAAGAAAAACGGCAACGTCCTCTATCATTTGCTGGGGTACTTCAAGCAAGAGTTGTCGAGCGACGAGAAACAGGAACTGCTCGACATTATCGATCATTACCGGCGCGAGGTCGTTCCGCTGATCGTGCCGATCACCCTGATCAATCACTACGTACGCAAGTATCGGCAGCCGTATCTGCGGCAGCAGGTTTACCTGAACCCGCACCCGGTCGAACTCAAACTGCGTAACCACGCCTGACATCCATGACTCACCCGGCGCCTTCCCCGTCGATTGAACCCACCCGCATCCAGCCGCTCAATCAGAAGCAGATGACTGACGGCGACCGCGTGCTCTACTGGATGCAGCAATCCCAGCGGGCCGAAGAAAACCACGCCTTGGAATACGCCGTTGAACTCGCCAACCACCTCGATCTGCCGGTAGTGGTCGCGTTCGGACTGACGGACCATTATCCCGAGGCCAATCTGCGCCATTACCGGTTCATGCTGGAGGGTTTGCGGGAAACGGCCGCCACTTTGGCCAAGCGCGGGATTCTGATGGCGGTGCAATCCGGTTCGCCGCCCGATGTGGCCCTGAAGGCGGGGCAAAGGGCGGCTGTCATTGTCTGCGATTGCGGCTATCTGCGGTTTCAGAAGGACTGGCGCCGAAGAGTGGCCGACGAGGCCGTCTGCCGAGTCGTCCAGGTGGAAACCGATGTGGTCGTTCCGGTGGCGGAGGCCAGCAGCAAGGCCGAATATGCCGCCCGGACGCTGCGGCCGAAAATCCGACGGCACCTTGACGCATGCCTCAATGAGTTTCGCAGCGTGCCGCTGAAGAAGAGGTCGGTGGGGATCGACAGGAGAAATCTGGAGTCGGGTCTGAGCCTCGAGGACATCGATTCACTGCTGTCCCGGCTGGACCTCGACCGCAGCGTCAATCCGGTCGCCTCGTTTTTCAGAGGCGGCGCCCGCGAGGCAAAAAAAAGGTTCAAAAAATTTTTAAACCAAAGCCTGAAGCATTATCCCGACCACCACAACCAGCCGCAAACAGACGATATATCCCACATGAGTCCCTATCTTCAATTCGGCCAGATCTCGCCGCTGTACCTGGCCCGGCAGGTAAAGGCCGTTGACGGCCGGTCGGTAGGCCTGGCCTCTATCGAAGCCTTTCTGGAGCAGCTGATCGTGCGCCGGGAGCTGGCCATCAATTTTGTTAATTATACGCCCGATTACGACGCCTATGACAGTTTGCCCGGTTGGGCTTTGCAAACGCTGTCCGACCACCGGTCGGACGAGCGCCACAGGTGTTACGGCCCGACGCAGCTGGAGAAGGCCGAGACGCACGACCCTTACTGGAATGCCGCCATGCTGGAGATGACGCACACGGGCTTCATGCACAATTACATGCGCATGTACTGGGGCAAGAAAATCCTCGAGTGGAGCCGGACACCGCGGCAGGCTTTCGAGACCACCCTGGCGCTCAACAACAAATATTTCATCGATGGCCGCAATCCGAATTCCTTCGCGGGCGTGGCCTGGATCTACGGCACGCACGACCGCCCCTGGCCGGAGCGACCGATTTTCGGCAAGGTCCGCACCATGACGGCTTCGGGTCTGGAGCGCAAATGCGACATAAAGGCCTACATCAATAAAGTCACTAAAATGATCTGAAAACAAACGGAAAGGTTAGTGTTAAAATTGGATGTCGAAGCGACCATCATCGGTGCGGGCGTTGTCGGCTTGGCGGTTGCGGCCCGGTGTTCGCAACGGTATAAAAATGTTTTCGTGATCGAGAAAAACGACCGGTTCGGCCAGGAAACGAGCAGCCGCAACAGTGAAGTGATCCATGCCGGGATCTATTATCCGCCCGACTCGCTCAAGGCCCGCCTGTGCGTGGAAGGCCGGCAGATGCTTTACGCCTTGTGTGAAAAAAAGCGGATTCCGTTCCGCAAATGCGGCAAGCTGATCGTGGCGACCACACCGGACGAAGAAAGCTTTCTGGCGGCGATCCAGGAAAAAGCGCGTGCCAATGGGGTCGCGGACCTGCAGATCTTGAGCGCGGCGCAGACAGCCCGGATGGAACCTGCCGTCGGTGCGGTTTCGGCGCTGTTTTCGCCGTCGACCGGCATTATCCACTCCCATCGCCTGATGCGCCATTTCGCCGCCCAGGCCCAAAATAACGGTGCCCGGTTTGTTTACCGCTGCGAGGTCAAACAGGTCGAGCCCCTGGCCGGACCCTGCTTCCGGGTCCACGTGCGCTATCCCGACGGCCTGGCGGAAAAATTCACGACCCGTTATTTGGTGAACTGTGCCGGCCTGGAATCCGATCAGATCGCCGCCGGCATGGGAATCGATGTTCGCCTGCACCGCTACGAACAGTTTTTTTGGAAGGGGGAATACTTCAGCCTGGCCCTGGCGCCCGGAACCCTCAAACACCTGGTCTACCCGGTCCCGCTGCCCAACAACGAAGGCTTGGGCATCCATGCCACCTTCGACATGAGCGGAAGGCTCAAGCTGGGCCCCAACACCGTATTTTTGCCCCAACGCAGCTACGATTACAGCGTGGACCCCGCTCACCGGTCCGACTTTTTCACGGCGGCGCGGCGTTATTTAAAGTCTCTCACGCTCGAAGACCTGGCACCGGACTATGCCGGGATCCGGCCCAAGTTGCAGCGACCGGGCGATGGGGTCCGGGATTTTATCATCCGGGAGGAGTCCGCCAAAGGGCTGCCGGGTCTGGTCAACCTGATCGGTATCGAGTCGCCGGGGTTGACGGCCTCGCCGGCCATCGCCGAATATGTGGCAGACCTGCTGCCCTGAAAAAAAACCCGCTAAAACCCGACCGATCGACATGTTCGGGCCCCACGCCGCAACTGAACCGCACGGCCGAGGCCGCCTTGTAAAATCAGGCCGGCCGAAAGGGAAACGCCTTCATTCCAAGACCTGGATTTCGG
>JBAPWQ010000085.1:0-2403 GCA_049283795.1 Desulfobacterales bacterium
CTGCCGATCCTGTGCGACATGAGCCCCTGCCTGTATCACATGCAGCAGACCCTGGACAAGCGCCTGCGGCTTTACGAACCGGTGCGCTTCACCCTCACCTATCTGGCGGACAAACTGGAATTTGAAAAAATCCCGTTGGCAATAGCCCTGCACACGGTTTGCAGCGCCAAGAAGATGGGGCTCGAGGCTGATTTTCGGCGGCTGGCGGAGATGTGCGCCGTTAAAGTCGTCACACCGGACATCACCTGCTGCGGGTTCGCCGGCGACAAGGGGTTCACCCTGCCCGAGCTGAACGCCTTCGGCTTGAGGCGGCTCAAAGAGCAGTTGCCGCCGGAAGTCAGCCAGGGATATGCCACCAGCCGGACCTGCGAAATCGGACTCTCCGCCCACGGCGGCATCGATTACACGTCCATCCTGTATCTGGTCGACCGCTGCACCCGGCCCAAGCAGAAAATTTAGGGGGTGAAGCAGACGTTGTCGGTCCGCTTTCAGGCCGGCCTACGGTGATCTTCATGCTCGGTGTACAGATTTCATTGACATGACCTGGCATCGATCCTATTATCTGTGGCAAATTGCATCGTTTCAGCACTAACTGCCGCGAAAAACAAACAGGTCGATAGCAGGAGGTTCGATGGCCACGGTTTCTTTAAGAATCGACAAAGATTTGGCGCTTCAAGCGGAGCGCGAGGCAAGAATTCAAAACAGATCAAAGGCCAAACAACTCGAGTACTGGGCCAAAATAGGCCAAGCTGTTTCATCAAAATTAAACATTGCAGATGTTTATGCCGTGTCTCAAGGCATAAAAACGATTAAAATAGAGACACCCCCCGCGGTCCAATTGATTTCTGTCAATTCAGACGATGTCTTTAATGATCTTGAAAACGATCGGACTAAAGGACTGCTGGCTAAAATTGTCACCTCAGCCAAGGTGTACTATGAGGCCAGCGTTGAACACCCCGGGTACATTGACCGTGTAAATTCTGTCTTGAAAACAAGACAGGCTGGTTCTTTTGAAAAAGGTGAATTCAAGGCCCTCTAATGGCTAATCCAAGACAACTTTGGGTATTAGCGGGTGGGAATGGGGCCGGCAAGACCACATTCTATTCTCTATATCTGGCCAAACGCGGCCTCAAGATTGTAAATGCAGATTTTATCGCTGAGTCTATCGATGCGCAGAACCCCGAAGGTTCAAGCTATCACGCTGCAACCGTGGCCGCAAAAATCAGGGAAGATTTGATCTCACAAGGGGTTTCTTTTTGTGTTGAAACGGTTTTTTCGCATGAATCAAAAATCGACTTTGTTGCCCAGGCAAAGGCTAACGGCTATAAAATCATCCTTGTCTATATTCATTTGTTCGATTCAAGCTTGAATGAAGCCAGAGTCCAACAGCGTGTCGCCGAGGGAGGTCATAGCGTCCCTGCTGAAAAGATTCATGCTCGAATCCCCAGGACAATGAAACATATCAAAACGGCTTTATCCATCGTCGATGAAGCGAGAATCCTGGATAATTCCTCAAGAGACAATCCGTTCGAACCAATCATTGTGATGAAGGCTGGACGGGTTGATGCAAGGGTGAATCCCTTGCCGGAATGGGCCAAAGGCATGCTGCCCGCCCACGACGAGAATGGATTTTGGAGTGACCCAAAAATCGCCTGAAGGTCTTCATCTATCGTTTCAAATGGTTGAATCTCAATACTTGACCAGGATAACCAGCCTGCCGAGAAAGATGTAAGGCTGCAGAATTGCGGCTCGTGCGGGGCTCTTTTCGGGAATTGCCCGGACACGGAGGTTCTTCATTCGGCCGCGGGCCCTTGCGGCGGGCTGCCCTTTTCATCACGATCCTTGTTTATTGACGGTGCGGGCGCGGCACCCACCGGTGTCTGACGGTTCAAGACCGTGATCAGAACGACGGCCACCAGGGAAAGCCCGAGAAAGACGCCAAAGCCCTGCGCGTAGCCTGCCGATCCGTTGAACTTGATGAAAAGACCCATCGCGGGCGGAATCACGAAACCGCCGAACGCCCCTAGCCCGCCGACGATGCCCGCCGCACCGCCCACGGCCGCCGGGCTGTATTTGGGAACCAGTTTGAAAACCGCGGCGTTGGCAAACCCCATTCCCAGCGCAAGGATCATCTCGCCGGTGACGGCCATGCCGCTCGATTTCGCCAGCATCATCAGCAGGGCCCCGATGCCCACGATGATGAACGAGAACAGCGTGATCCGTTCGCCTCCCAGCCGGTCCGAAGCAAAACCGCCCAGCACCCTGAGCAAACTGGCCGAAAGAGAGTACAGGGCTGTCAATCCGCCGGCCGCAACCAGGCTCATGCCAAAATGCTCGGCCCAATAGGTGGGCAACCAGACCGTCAGGGCGATAAAACCGCCGAACGAAACGAAGTACAGCGAC
>JBAPWQ010000086.1:0-4995 GCA_049283795.1 Desulfobacterales bacterium
GATGAAACCACCGGCACCAACCGCAAAATCGAGGCCATGGCCTCTTACTTCGAATCGGCCCCGCCGGAGGATGCCATCTGGGCGACTCGCTTTCTCATCGGCCGCAAACCGCGCCAGGTGGTGCCGACCCGCCGTCTGATGCAATGGGCGTCGGAGTCGGCCGGCGTTTCCGAATGGCTGTTCGATGCCTCTTACGATGTCGTCGGGGACCTGGCCGAAACCATCGCACTGCTGCTGCCCCCACCGACCGCTTCCAGCAATCGCCCGCTGCACCGCTGGGTCGAAGGTCACCTGCTGCCGCTGCCGGATCTGGATCTCGACGCGCGCAGACATGCGGTCCTTCAGGCTTGGAACCAACTGGACGATCTCCAGCGTTTCGTGTGGAACAAACTGATCACCGGCGGCTTCCGGGTCGGCGTTTCCCAGCGGCTGGTCGTGCGCGCCCTGGCGCGGGTCAGCCGCGTCGATGCCGCCGCTATCTCCCACCGGCTGATGGGCGAGTGGCCACCCACGGCGGACACCTACCGCCGGATCCTGGCGGCGGACACGCAGGATGCCGACATCAGCCGGCCCTATCCTTTCTTTTTGTGCTATCCCCTGGAAGGCTCGCCCGAGAGCCTCGGCCCCCTGAAAGACTGGCTGGTCGAATGGAAGTGGGACGGCATCCGCGGGCAGGTGATCCGGCGCCGCGGACGGGTTTTCATCTGGTCGCGGGGCGAGGAACTGGTCACCGACAAATACCCGGAGGTGGCCGATGCGGCCGCGGCGCTGCCCGACGGCACGGTCATCGACGGCGAAATCCTGCCGTGGAGCGAGGACCGTCCGCTGCCGTTTGCCGACCTGCAGCGGCGGATCGGCCGCAAAACCGTCGGCAAGAAACTGCTGCGGGAGGTTCCGGTGGCTTTCCTCGCCTACGACCTGCTGGAATCGGGCGGACGGGACATCCGTCACAACACCCTGGCGCAAAGACATGCGGCGCTTTTTGACATCCTCGCCCGATTGGATACCGGCCGAATCATGATCTCGCCCGCGGTGGCCGCCGGAAGCTGGGAGGATCTCGCCGTCCTGCAGCGCGAGTCGCGCGCCCGCGGCGTCGAGGGCTTCATGCTCAAGCGCCTCGATTCGACTTACGAGGTCGGCCGCAAGCGCGGCGGCTGGTGGAAATGGAAGATCGACCCGCTGAGCGTGGACGCGGTGCTGATTTACGCCCAGCGCGGGCACGGCCGCCGCGCCGGTCTCTACACCGACTACACCTTCGCCGTGCGCCAGGGCGAGGCGCTGGTGCCCTTCGCCAAGGCCTACTCGGGCCTGAGCGATGCCGAAATCCGGCAGGTGGACCGCTTCATCCAGCGCCACACGGTCGAACGCTTCGGGCCGGTGCGCTCGGTCACCCCGCAGCTGGTCTTCGAAATCGCCTTCGAGGGCATCCGCAAATCCACCCGCCACAAGTCGGGCGTGGCCGTCCGCTTCCCCCGCATCGCGCGCTGGCGCCGCGACAAGACCGCGGCCGACGCCGACACCATCGAGACCCTGGCCGCACTCCTGAACCGGCACGACGAACCATAAACCGGCCTGGCTGGGGCTCGACCGACAATAATATCCACCAGAAAAGCACCCCAAAGTGATCAGAAAGATTATTTCAGGAAAATCACTTGCTGATCTGGAACGGCTTGACAAAATGAGTGATTCCGGAATCGACGCTTTTGATATACCTGAAGTATCTCCGCAAGAATTTGCCCAAGCCGTCCTCAGAAAAGGCATAAAACCTTTTCTCTAAAAAACCCAGGTCACCTTGAGAAAAGATTCCGATGTGCTGGAGTGGTTTAAAGGTAAAGGTCTCCTCCCGCCGGGCCTGGATCTCTTGGTCTCAGCCGATGCTTTCGTCCGGCTTGTATTCTTCGTCCTTATGCGCTTCTTCCTCTTCCAGTTCCTTGGCGCGCAAAGCGCCTTCCCAGAGAGATGAACGACACTGAATGTGGGCCGCATATTCCTTGTCTAATGCAAAGACCAGGGGCTTTGTCTGTAGAAAATGAATCGGCAATGTGCCCTTGCGATAGGTGGAGTTTGCCATAATGTGGCTGGCAATCCATTCCCCCACCGCCGCCTGCGAATCGGCGGCGCATGCGGCGGTAAATTTTGCCCCCGAGATGTCAATAAAGATGGCAAACCGGCCGCTGGGCAGATCGTATAACTGGGTCAGACGTCGCTTTGCCAGACGGTCCACCCCACCTCGATCGATGCGAGGGGCCACAAGCCCAATGCCGCTGCGTGCATCGGGAGCGCAGAGGTGGTCTGCTCCAAAAAATTTGCGAAACTCGTACAGCGTGACAGGGTCTTTGCCAATGTTGCAGGCGCGGAATTGGATTTCGCGAATGCCCTTGGCCTGCAATTGGAGCATTTTCTTGATGAGCCTGTAGACGCGCTCTTGCTTGTTGGGGACCGATCCGGGGAACAATGCCTCCACGAGCGCGGTGATACGGGACTGGACGATGCCCCTGGCGGCATCCACGTCGGAGACCCGGGGCGCCCTCGTGGGCCAGTCTTTTCCCACCATATTTTGCCATGGTTTGGAATGCAAGGTTTCCAGAATTCGACGCCACTTGTCCAAATCCGTTCCAGATACGCGCTCCCAGATCGTGTTGCTTTGTTTCAATAGTAGCATCCAGGATCGAATGTGCTCGATTCCCCTCAGGATGAAGAAGGATTGTTTGGTCGCGGCTATTTGGGTTCCGCTTGCCAGATGCATGCTCAAGCCGGACGGGTCTCCATGCGCATCGATCACAAAGTTCTTTTGCTTCGACGTCAGTATGACGGCCATGAGGTTCTCGAAATTTGCCGGCTTCAGGACCGTAGTTTTTTGGATGGTTAGATCGCCAAGCTGCGGAAAGGCGGTGAAATACTCGTGCCCGTCATTGTCGACAACAAAGGCATCGGCCGGCAGATGATCGGGAGTTACTTGATACTCATACTCCGGTTCAACCGTTATTTCTTCGTCAGCCTCAGGCGCAAGAGTAGATGTTTGGCTCTCTTCAAGAGTTTTGAATGCGCTCAGGAAAGGACTTTCCGTCTCCAAGCATGCCAGATGCGCCTGCCACTCGACCCCCGCAGCCTCCGTCTCCCCACCAAAGGGTTCTTCGTGAAGAAAAGGGGACTCGAGGTCCCCTATTGAATAAGAACACCCGTCGCGATCGTATTCTTTTTTTGATGCCATAAACCGACTACCCCCGGAGTCGCCGTCGCCGGTCTTACCTGTTCCGCATGGCAATGGCGTTGTCGAGCCGGATGAAGAGCTCGGAAAGGTCCCGCCGTTTCCGACTTCGAGCCGAGCCGAGTCCAACGACGACATAGCGCAAATGCTTACCATCCACCGTGCGCTCGACAATCGCGCACTCGTGACTGAAACTGTCGTCGCCGAATCCTTTTTTCGCCGCCAACGCGGTAAAGCCCCGTCCGGCCCGGTCCAGTGCGTCTTTCACGTAGGAACCGATGCCACATTTAGCGGGAGTGACACACTCGATGGCGGCTTGCATGAGCGTGCGCATCTCCTGGCTGGCCGTCGCGTCCACGAGCTTGTCTTGCGCCATGAGCGTCATGAACCGCGCGGTTTGGGCGGCAGTTGCCGTGATGTTGCTCTGCCGCCGTCGTTGCGCCGTCGCCCAGCGCGGTGTCAGCGGCTGTCCGGCCGCATTCGCATTCTTCTCGGCCAGCGTCCTGACCCAATCATGTTTGGCATAGTCGGCGGACAACCAGAGCCCGTTGCCGGTCGTAGAATCGAAAAAGCCGGCCTGGTCAAGCGCTCCGTTGATGTAAAAATACCCCAGTGCGAGGATGCAATAGCTGGCCGCCGTGTTGTTCGACCATCGGAGCATCAAGCGCATCCAATCGTGGAACCTGCCCTTGGGGACGCCGAATTCGCCGGCACGGTCCAGGGCCGCGTTGGTCATGGCCGGCGCAGACCGCGCAAAGTCGACTTTGCCGTTGGGCAAGAAGGTAAAAATCTTGTCCAGCTTGGGAAACGTGATGTCCTGTTTGTTACCAAAGCTCTGCGCCGGAAATCTCGGGAACTTGGCCTGCAGCGCCGGCTTCCAGGCCTTTTCGATCTCGTCGGTGATTCCCGGTGGGACAACCGGGGCACCGTTCGCGGCAGCCGCGTCGACGAAAGCCTGCACCTGGGAGCGCAGGGCGAACGCGGCGTACATCGCGCAGATCTTCAGCATGCTTCCCGCAAAGACCATTTCCTCATCGTTCAGGCCGGCATAAGGCGGTGTCGCTGGATTGCCGGTAAGGTCGACTAAGGCGGCGCAAAGGTGGTTGACGGTGCTCGTGGTGACCGGGGCGAATGCGGCCAGCATGTCCGGGTCATTCACATGGAATGCTACCGTCGGCGTGGCTGGGAAGGGATCAATCCCCGCCGCCCAGGGCGCGCTGCCTCCTCTACTATTAACCTGACGTTCGAAGAGACTGCGTTCAAGGGCCGGTAATGGCCACGTCTCTTGTCCGGGCATATCATACGCGTCCGGCCCCTTGCCGCTTTCATAGCCAGGCGATTCTGTCTTCCATGCTGGCGCGAATTCCTCTTCGGGACCAAACGTCTCTTCCCGGGTCCCTCTCTCCAGTTCTTGTACGGCGACGTCTTGCCCGGCAATTTGCTCGTGCGAAAACGCGGGTGACGCTTCCTGCCATTCGTTTTCGCCGGCGTAGCTTTCATAGATTGGAAACTTTACGGTCCTCTTTTCAATGGTGGGTTGCATTTTCGTTTGCAGCAGACCCCATTTCTTATCGAGCTGTTTCGCGGTAACTTTCCAGAACCACTCAGCCTTGGCTACCGGCACCCAGATCGCATCTTGCGGTTTATCGGTAGCCGGTTTGAACATGATATAGTAAATAAACCGGTCATTTATGGAAATAGCCCTTGCAACCGAAGGCAAACCGGTTTCCGGGTTGTCTTCGGTGCTGCCGATAAATGACGTCCCGGCTTCCCGCTTCTCTTCGTGG
>JBAPWQ010000087.1:0-12547 GCA_049283795.1 Desulfobacterales bacterium
CGATAGGAATGAAAACGCATAGTTGGATCATTTTAAGTTTTTAGATGATGAATGCCTACTTCCAGGCAGTCAGATAATCTTCTGAATCAACGCCTTGAGCGGTTCTAAATGTAAAGCCACGGACTTGGCCTGTTTTAAGATGACAATTTGAATATATTGCACAATGCTGTTAGGAAACAAACCTGAATGAGATTAATATGACAGATCACTGCTGTCCGGTTAACTATTAAATAATATCAGCTGGTTATAAATTATATAGCGGCCCAACTTGTAATTTTGGCAAAAAATTTACTTCTTTGATTTCTTCCTTCACAAGTTGCTGGGCCTGAACACAAGGTTACTAATAATCAAATAGTTTCAATTGGATATGATCGATAGTGTTCTTCACATTTGTCTTCCGGTCGTTTAATTGGAAGATCGATTCGAGCGATTTCCGCTCGAATAAGTTCACCTCCAAAAAGTGTAATAGCTGAGAAAGATTGTTTTCAAGGTGAAATCGCTCTTTCATGATTGCTAAAACTAGGTAAACGATCATCGAAATCCAGATTTGGGTCTTGACCGCATTGGCGGAAGTTCCATAAAAACTTTTCACCATGAGATTTTGCTTGATCCATTTGAAAAAAAGTTCAATTTGCCATCTGGCTTTATACAAAGCGGCGATGGTCGCGGAAGAAAGCGTAAAATTGTTCGTCAGGAACACCAGCGTCCGGTTTTGATCTTCATCTCGGAATGTAATTCTCCGCAGGCGTTTAGGATACTTATTTTTGGTTTGTTGACCGAACAGCAGAATGTCCTGATCACTCCGGACGCCCAGGGATTTGTCCACCGGACGGGAAATGACACGGGTCCATTTGATCGAAGTTTTTAAACGGGTGACAAAGAAGGCATCGGTTTCCTCGATGGACCACAGCCAGGCGAAATCGACATACGCCCGGTCCACCACATAGATTCCTTGTGGCTCGATTCGAATTTGAGGCGCGGCTTTGACATCGTGGACCTTTCCATCCGTGATGTACAAAAAGGCCGGAATATTGCCCCGCAGGTCGATCATGGTGTGCAATTTGATGGCGCCTTTGGTGGCACGAAACTTGGCCCATGGGAAAAGAGATAGGGTTAAATCGATAGTGGAGGCGTCCAGTGCGTAAACGGCGTTATCGACATCTATCGCAAGTTGTGTATTGGCATAGGAGCGACGGGCTCTGAGCATCAGTGATTTGGCGAATTCTTCATAGATCCGGTAATCCCGGCGCTCATTGGCGTCGGCCAATGTGGATCTTGGGCACTGCTTGATGCCGATATGATACAACTTGTTCGCATGAGCGTTCAGTGCGATGTCGATATCCCGGAGGCTGTCTTCTTGCCGGATATGGGAAAATAACATGCATGCCAGTTGATTCCAGCATTTGAATCCCTTAGTGCGGTGGTCCCCTTGGTATTTATTGACGATGTGTTGGAATTCGTACCGGGGAAGCAGATCTAAAAATTGGGAGAAGACGTATGCAGGGCTGGGCATATCCATTTCCTGACAGTCAAAACCGTTGATGTCATAATGACTAGGATGCTGTCCGGTATAATTTTCGCTGGAAGTAAAATTATCACGGCTATCGCATTCAATCAACATGGAGCCCAGTGCCTTCATTTTTCAATTAATTAGTAGTGTTTTAAGTAGGTTTGGTTGATTTTTTGCCCCAAAGGATCGTTTTGGCCAAATTGTGAATCGAAAAATAAAATATCGTTATTATTCATTATATAATCAAATGGTTATAAACATTTGTGAAAAGTTAACCGGACAGCAGTGGTCTATTATATTAACCTATAAATGAGAAATATGGACCGAGGGGGTGGGCAGTGGTCATTACAGGTAGGCTTGGGGTCGGGCCGTCATAGCTATATGATATCTAAAGAAAACTCTCCCACGGATAGAGTGTTCTCGTGGCCTATTTCGTCCTATTGAAGGTCGGTATTGGCGATAAAGCAATTTGTCGACTTGATGATTTAAGGATACCGCCCGGTAATCAACTTGAAGCGTTCAAGGGTTCTCGTTCTGGTCAGCATAGCATTCGTATCAACGATCAGTGGCGGCTCTGCTTCCGTTGGACAGATTCCGGTGCTGAAGAAGTTGAAATCGTTACAGTTGAGCGGTACATGTTTAAGGTAACTCGCCAACCATTTCTACGTTTTTACGGCCAAAAACGTCGATATTGCCCCCAAATCCAGGGTTTTATAAAGAAAAACCATATTAAATCAGTAATTTAGCTTGGCCCGACCCTAAGTCAAAAAAGAAAACGGGACACATGACCATTTCGCAGACACAAAAATGATCCTTGCTGCCCCGCTTTCAAACGTGCGGTGGAAGAGGGTATTTAGCTTTTTTTCTTTGCAGCAGCTTTCTTGGGCGCGGCGGCCTTTTTGGTGGCCGTTTTTTTTGCGGGCGCCTTTTTTACCGCCGGCTTCTTGGCGGCGGGCTTCTTCACGGCGGCTGTCTTCTTGGGAGCGGCGGGTTTTTTGGCGGCAACGGCCTTTTTCGGTGCAGCGGGTTTTTTAGCGGTGGTTTTTTTCACGGCAGTCGCTTTTTTCGCCGCTGGCTTCTTGGCCGAGGCAGTTTTCTTGGTAGCTGTGGTCTTTTTTGCTGTTGCCATCACGTCCTCCCTTGAATGGTTTTTGGGTGTGTACACTGCCTTGATTTTGGGGTAAAATAACAACTCATGACTGACTCTCTATCTTGTGATAGACTAATTTATACTATACAATATATAGTATGGTCAACCTGTTTTTAATCAATGATCGATTTATATCCATTTTTTGTTCTGATTTCGAATCCTTATGGAAACTGATTCGAACGGCTGAGAAAAAATTATATAATAATTACAGAAAATTATCAACATAAATCCGACGGGTTGCCAATTTGCCGGTTCGAGCGCCAAATAATCGGGTCATCGTGCCCGGCATCCTCGGTCAGGCCGACGGAGGGGAAAAGCAGCCTTTAGAACCTTTGCGATCCACTTGACCTATCTGCCGCAACGACGAGGACAGCCGGATTACACCGGAGTTACAAAATCCGGCTTCTCCCGATCAGCGTCCGAAAAACGTCACTTGAAAAAAATTAGTGAAACAGGAAAGTCAGGCGATGAACGATCTTACCGCGATGGAAGCAAGGGTGCTCGGCAGCCTGATCGAAAAGGAGCTGGCGACCCCCGAATACTACCCGCTGTCCCTCAACGCCCTGGCCAATGCCTGCAATCAGAAATCCAATCGCGAACCGGTGGTCTCCTATGACGAGCAAGCCGTGCGGGAGGTGGTCGACGGGCTGGTTCGAAAGGATCTGGTGTTTAAAAGCGGCGTCGGCCGGGTGCCGAAGTACGAGGAGCTGTTTACCCGCAAGCACAATTTCGTTACACGTGAATCCGCGGTCCTGTGCGTCCTTTTATTGCGAGGCCCCCAGACGATCGGTGAAATACGGGGGCGCACGGCGCGGCTGTGCTCGTTCGAGAGCCTGGAGGAGGTGCAGGAAACCCTGGACCGGCTCGCCGAGTGGCAGATGGTCCGCCAGCTCCCGCGCCAGCCCGGGCAGAAGGAATCCCGCTTCGTGCATCTTCTGAGTGCCTGTCCTGACGCGGCGCAAGCCGAGCCGGTGTCAGCGGGCGGCAGGGACGTCGGCCCGGAATCCGGTTGCGACCGCAAGCTCGAGCAGCAGATCGAGGCGCTCAGAGACGAACTGCAAAATCTGAAACGCGAATTTCAGGAGTTCAAAGGGCGGTTCGATTAGATGTTCAAATTCATCCACACCGCCGACATCCACCTGGACAGCCCGCTGCACAAGCTCGACCGCTACGAGGGCGCGCCGGTCGAGGAGTTTCGCCAGGCGACCCGGCGCGCGTTCGAAAACCTCGTCCAGCTGGCCATTTCCGAAAGCGTCGCTTTTGTCCTGATCGCCGGCGATCTCTTCGACGGCGACTGGAAGGACTACAACACCGGGCTTTACTTCGTGGCGCAGATGGCCCGGCTGCGCGAGGCGGGAATCCAGGTTTTCATCGTCTCCGGCAATCACGACGCCGCCAACAAGATCAGCAGAACCCTGCGCCTGCCGGACAACGTCGCAACCTTTCCCGCGGAAAACCCCGCCACCTTTCGGATGAATAAAATCAATGTCGCGGTGCACGGGCAGAGTTTTGCCGCGCCGGCCGTCACCAGGGACCTGGCGGCCGGCTATCCGCGGGCCGACAGCGGCCTGTTCAACATCGGGGTGCTGCACTCGTGCCTCACCGGTCGCGAGGGCCACGAGCCCTACGCCCCTTGCTCGCCCGAGCAATTGAAAAACATGGGCTACGACTACTGGGCCCTCGGGCACGTCCACCAACGCGAGATGGTGCTGGACACGCCGCCGATCGTGTTTTCGGGCAATCCGCAGGGCCGCCACGTGCGCGAGACGGGCCCCAAGGGCTGCCTGCTGGTGAGCGTGGACGACGACGGGCGGGTGGACAACATCGCCTTCCGGCCGACCGACGTGGTCCGTTGGGTGAGCGTTACGCTGGATGCGGGTGCCGCCGAAAGCGGCTACGATGTCGTGGATGGGTTCGGCCGGCGCCTGGCGAAGATGATGGCGGAAAACGAGGGGCTGCCGTTGGCGGTGCGGGTTCAGATCGAGGGCGAGACCCCGGCCGCCAGCGAGGTCCTGGGCGACGCCGAGCGCTGGGCGAACGAGATCCGCTCGGCCGCGATCGAAGCCGGCGGCGGAAGGATCTGGGTGGAAAAGGTCAACTTCAGGCTTGCGCTGCCGGCCGCCAAAAAACGCCTCGAGCACACCGACGGCGCCGTCGACGAGCTGTTGACCCTGTTCGACGAGCTGGCGGCCGACCCCGATGCGCGCCTGCAGCTGGCGGCCGAACTGGCGGACATCGAAAAAAAATTGCCGCGCGAACTCAAGGAAGGCGACGACGGGCTGCGGTTCGACGATCCCGGCTGGCTGGGGGAAGTGCTGAACCAGGTGCGGCCGATGCTCATCCGGCGCATGCTGCGGAAGGGAGCCGCCGAGTGAGAATCGATGCGCTGCGGTTGATCGCCTACGGGCCGTTTACCGACATCTCTCTGGACCTGAGCGCCGGCCGGGAAGGCTTTCATCTCGTTTACGGCTGCAACGAGGCCGGCAAAAGCTCGGCGCTGAGGGCCTTGAGGCACATGCTCTACGGCATCCCCGAGCGCTCGACGGACGACTTCGTCCACCCCTATGCCAAAATGCGCATCGGCATGACCCTCCGGGACCGCGCGGGCGACACCTGCGACGTCATCCGCAGGAAAGGGCGCGGCCAAACCCTGCGCGCCGCGGACGACGCCGCCGTGGTGGAGGAAGCCGACCTGCACAGATTGTTGAACGGGGTCGATGCCGACCTCTTCGCCACGATGTTCGGCCTGGGCTACGAGGACCTGGTCCGTGGCGGCCGCGACATCATCGCCGGCGGCGGTGATTCGGGCCAGCTGGTCTTTGCCGCCGGATCGGGGATCGTGAACCTCAGGGAGATCCAGAATGAACTCCAGCTGAAGGCCGATGCGCTGTTTCGACCCTCCGGGCAGAAGCCTAAAATAAACGACGCGCTGAGCCGTCTGAGCCGCAACCGCCGCGACCTGCGCGAGGCCCAGCTGCCGGGGCAGGAGTGGGTCCGCCACGACGCGGCCCTGCAGGCGGCCGCGGAAAAGAAGAAGGCGGTCGAAGAAGAACTGGCCGCGCGCCAGAAAGATCTGAACCGGCTGCAGCGCATCCGGGAAGCCCTGCCGCTGATGGCCGAGCGCCGGGAGCTGAGCGGCGATCTGACCGGCTGCGCCGATGCCGTTCTCCTGCCGCAGGATTTCGCGGAGAAACGGCAGGAGCAGCAGGTGAAGATCCGCCTGGCGGAGGCCAACGGCGACCGCGCCGAAAAAAGCATGACCCTGCACGCGCAGGCCATCGCGGAGCTGGGCATCGCCACGGACCTTCTGGAGAGTGCCGAGCCGGTCGAGGAAATTTACCGCGAACTCGGCAGCCAGCGCAAGGCGGCCCGGGACCGGCTGAGCCTGGAAACACGCCGCCGCACCCTGCTCGGCGAGGCCCGCGAGCTGCTGCGCAGCCTGCGGGACGACCTGACGCTGGAACAGGCCGAAGAGCTGAAGATCAAGAGAAACGACGCGGTGAAGATCCAGGAACTCGGCGCCCGTTACGAAAGAATCGTTGCCCGCGGCGAGGACGCACACGCCAAACTGCCGGCCCTGGCGCTGGAGATCGCCGCCATCGAAAAAAATCTTGCGGACGGCGGCGACCCGCCGGCGGTCGCAGAGTTACAGGCGGTGCTGGCCGCAGCCGTCGAATTCGGCCCGCTCGAAAAACATCACCGGGCCGAGCAGGTCGATCTCGATTCCGCCCGGCACACCATCGCCCTCGAACAGTCCGGGCTGGGACTGGCGCCGCATGGGCTCGATGACCTGGAGGGCCTGGCGGCACCATCGGCGGAGACGATTCAAACCTTCGACGACCGGTTCGGGGCCCTCGCCCGGCACATCGACGCCATAAAGACCGACATCGGAAAAACACACCACCGCCTCCAGGATGAAAAGCGGCTGATCGAGGCTCAGCGGCTGGAACGCGAAGTCCCCACGGAGGATGACCTTCTGGCGGCGCGCGCCAAGCGCGACCGCGGCTGGCGCCTGCTTCTCGACCAGCTGAACGGCACCCCGGTCTCAGACGGCGAGCGGCAGGCCTACATTGCGGCGACGCCGGGGGCTACAAGCGTTGGCGCGGCCTTCGAGGCCGACCTGCTCGGGGCGGATGCCGTGTCGGATCGGCTGCGGCGCGAGGCCGACCGGGTCGCTACCAAGGCCAGGCTGCTGGCCGATCAGGCGGCCGACACGAACCAGCTGGCGCGGTTGGAAAACGAGCTGGCGGCGGCCGAAAAAGAAGAAAGCGCCCTTGCGGCCGACTGGGCGAGCGTGTGGCGGCCGCTGGCCGTCACGCCGCGCACCGCCCGCGAAATGGGGCAATGGGCGCGGCAATTTCGTCTGTTGACCGAAAAGGTGAAAGAGGTGCGGACGCGCCGGACCAAAGCCGACGCCCTGAAAGTCGATATCGACGTGCAGCGCGATCAACTGGTGCGGTGTCTGCGGGAGTGTGCCGGCGTCAAGGTGGCGCTGGACGAACCGCTCGGCGCTCTGATCAAGCGGGCCCAAAAAGCGGTCAAGGACGCCGACGATCTTTTCCTCCGGCGCGACCGGCTGCTGCGGGACAAGGCCGGCCGGGAAAAAGAGCTGGAAGCGGCCCGGGCGCGCCTGGAGCTGAATAAAGAAGAGCAGCGGCAGTGGCAGCGGCAATGGGAAGGCGCCGTGCGGCCGATCGGCCTGGCGGCCGGAGCGCTGCCGGCCGAAGCCCTGGCCGTCATGGAGGATCTCAAGAGCCTCTTCGACAAGCTCAAGGAAGCCGGGATACTCCAAAAGCGCATCGAGGGAATCGACCGCGACACCGAAGCGTTTTCAGCCCAGGTCGAGCGGTTGGCGGCAGCGCTGGCGCCGGATGTGGCCGGCCGGCCGCCGGAGGAGATCGCGCTCGAGCTGCACGCCCGGCTCAACCGAGCGCGCGAAAGCCGCTCGCAGCGTGAGACCCTCGAAAAACAGCTGGCACGGGAGCGGGAGCGACTGGATCAGGCGCGCGAGGACATCCTGCAGATCGGCAGCCGGCTGGAGGCCATGTGCGCGCAGGCCGGCTGCGAAAAGGCCGACGAACTGGCCGAGGCCGAGCGGCGCTCGACCCGCCGCCGGCAGATCGAATCCGACCTCAAGGGCATCGATGCCCGGCTGTACAAGCTGTCTGCCGGCGCCACGGTCGAGGATTTCATCGCCGAGGCCCTGGCGGTCGACCCGGACGGCATCGCCGGCGAGATCGAGCGCCTGGCGGCGATCATCGAAGAGCGCGCGGGCGCCCGAACCACGCTTGATCGAACCATTGGCAGCGAGGAAAACGAACTAAAGCACATGGACGGCAGCGCCAAGGCGGCCGAATTGGCAGAGGAGTTCCAGGTAATCCTGGGCGCCCTCGACACCGACGTCACGCACTTCGCGCGCCTCAAGATCGCCGCCCGGGTACTGAACCTGGCCATCGAGCGCTACCGCGACAGGAGCCAGGGTCCGATTCTGTTGCGGGCCTCGGCCCTGTTCGGCCGGATCACGGGCGGCGCCTTCGTCGGTCTCCGGGCCGAGTTCGCCGCCGACGGGCACCCGGTGATCGTGGGGGTGCGGCCCGGGGCCGGGGAGGTCGTCACGGTGGAGGGCATGAGCGACGGGACCGCCGACCAGCTCTACCTGGCGCTCCGGCTGGCGGGGCTGGAAGCCTATCTGCAGGCCAACGAACCGCTGCCCTTTATCGTCGACGACATCCTGATCATGTTCGACGACGAACGTGCCGCCGCCACATTGCAGGTCCTGGCCGAACTCTCGCGCCGTACCCAGGTGATTTTCTTCACCCACCACCGCCATCTCGTGGAACTGGCCGAAAAGCACGTCGACGGCGCGGAACTGATCCTGCACACGCTCGCGCGGTGAGGCCGCGGGGTCATGGAAATGTGTTCACTGCCCGCTCGCAGTTTACTCGATCGAGGCGTAATGGTCGCGGAGAAAAATTATCTTCGAATGCGAATCGAGGGGCCGGTGGGATTTGCTTGAGTCAGTTCATCTGTTAAGAATTTTCATGGGCCTGATCGGATGCTGATTCCGGTCGCTCGATCTTTTTACATCGGGAGATGCTATGAATCGTAACCTCCTTAAGGGGCTTGTCCTTCTCGGCCTCTGGCTTTTTTTAGGCGGCCTGGCAGCCGCCGGCTTCGAATCGGAAGTGATCGAGCTGGTCAACATCGAGCGGGCCGCCCGCAACCTGCACGCACTCAGTTACAGCGAAGAGTTGACGATCGCGGCCCGGCTGCATTCGCAGGACATGGCCGCGCAGAATTACTTCAGTCACACCAGCCTGGACGGGCGGAAGTTCAGCGAGCGCATCACCGCTGCCGGTTATGAGTACCGGACCTGCGGAGAAAACATCGCGGCCGGTCAGCCGACGCCTGCGGCCGTCGTCGATAGCTGGATGCACAGCGACGGCCATCGCGCCAATATTCTGAACCCGGACTACTGCGACATAGGCGTCGGCTACGCCGCTGCCGATACCGCAGATTACCCCCACTACTGGACCCAGGATTTCGGCCGCCGCACCGGCGTGGCGGCTTGCCCCGAGCCGGCCGTTGCGCCGCCGGCGGAAGAAGGGTCGGACCCGATCGCTACGCCGCCGGCGGAAGAGGGGTTCGAGCCGATCGCTGCGCCTCCGGCCACGGGAACGCCGGCCGGCGGCGCGAGTGACACCGGCGGGGGCGGAGGCGGTTGCTTCATTGAAAGTGCCGGTGCACCATCTGGTTTTCTGCGCTTCAGGTGAAGTATGGTTATCCGGTTCAGCTCTGCCGCCGGCCACCCCGTCTGATTACCAAAAAACTTTTAGGCCGCCCGGAAAAAATCCAAATCGAACGCCACGAATACCAAACAAACCACACTGACCAGAATGCGACATCACACCCCTGTTTAAACGACGTGATAAAAGACTTATTTTAAAAGGAGATCTATATGGCATCTTCACATCACCACAGACACAGGAAACGTCAACCATGTCACCAACATCCATGACCAGCGACGACCTGCGGTCGTTCATCACGGAGCGCGGTATCGATGCGACCATCCTGACGATGGCCTCGCACACCGCAACGGTCGGGGATGCGGCCCGCGAACTCGACGTTGCGGCCGGGCAGATCATCAAATCGCTGGTCTTTACGGTCGATGACCAGCCGCTGCTGGTGATCACCAACGGAACGGCGCGGGTCGACCGCAAGAAGCTCGCCGCTTTTCTGGGCGTGGGGCGCAAGCGGGTCCGGTTCGCCGATGCCGATCAGGCCCTGGGCATCACCGGTTACGTGGTCGGCAGCATGCCGCCCTTCGGCCATCGGCAGCCGCTGCGCACGCTGGTGGCGCCGGCCATCACCCGGCTGGACCTGATCTACGGCGGCGGCGGCGACATCGACGCCATGCTGCGGCTGACGCCGGCCGAATTGCTGCGCGCGACCACAGCGCAAGTCGTCGAGGTCTCCTAATAAATGCGTCAAGATGACGTTTGGCGGCGTTATCGGTCGTCGGCGTATGACTTATACAGCCTTCTCCCTCTGGCCTTGCCAAACTTCATTTTAACGCATTTATGGTGCTTCGGTCTCGGCGAACTGTCATCCTAACACCTATGGAGGGTTGGTACGAATGGAGGAAGATTATCCGGCGTTTGGTCCTTCAGCGAACAGCGGGCCGGAGAAGCCGGCAATCTGGAAAACCGGCGGGGTCGGGATCGCCGTTTTAGATCGTGCCCCGCGTTTTCTGCCGTTGCTCCTGGCAGTCCTGGTCGTTTCGGGCGCGATTATGGCGGCCGCACCAAGTCGGGCCACCGTTCCAAGTCAAAAACGGTTTTTCTACAGCGGTGACGGAAAAATTGCACTGGTGAGCAAAAAAAACGGGCGCTCCTTCTCCGGCCGCTATCGCAACGGGGCGCAAGGCTATGACGAAGCGGCCCTGGCGGCGATCGGCCGCCTCTTCGACGTTCCCGCCGACGCGTCGCCTTCGGAGCTGTCCCTGCGGTTGCTCGAATATCTGGACTTCCTGCAGGACCGTTTCCGCAAGTCCGCGAAAATCACCATTACCTCCGGCTACCGCAGCCCGGAATACAACAGCGGCGTGCGCCGGCGCGGCGGCCTGGCGGCCAAGGCCAGCCTGCACCAATACGGCATGGCGGCCGACATCGAAATGGAGGGGGTGCCGGCGCGGCGCATCTGGCAGACGGTAAAGGGACTTAAGTTCGGCGGCGCTGGCTACTACCACGGCGACACGGTGCACATCGACGTGGGACCGGCGCGATCCTGGGACGAGACGACCTCGGGCGTGGGCACCGGCATTTCGGACGACAACAAGCTGGTCGGCCTGGTGGCCGATTACGACCGCTACCGGGCGGGGGACGTCGTGACCCTGCGGTTTATCCGTATGACGGCTTTTCCGATCGGCGTGGCGCCCGAGTTCGCGCTCGATCGCCTGGACGGCCCCGGCGGGGTCGAAGGGACGGTTGATTTTAAGCCGTCTTTCAAGGTAGCCTCCGCTGCGGCCTGCCCACAATTTGAAGACATCGACCAGATGGCCTCCATCCGGTGGCGCCTGCCTGCCGATCTGCCGGCGGGCCGCTACGCGGTGCGCGTCCGCTTCTGCGGCGGCGAGTGGGAGAAAATGCCGCCGACTGTCGCCACCCCGGCCTTCGAGGTGCTGCGGCCGTAAACCGGCACCCGAGATGCCGGACATCAGCCCAGGCCCAGCCCGAATTCAGTCTGCTGAAATTTTGCCGGTCCGTCCTGAATTCGCTGCAAGGTTTGCAGTTGCAATCGAGCACCGGACAATGATAGGCCTCATTCAGGCGACATCGGCTAAAGGCTTTAAGATAAAGACTTTGGCTGCTGGTATCGGTCGTTGGCGTATTACACTATCAGTCGCCTCCCCCTGTCCTTGTCATAAGCTTTATCTTAAAGCCTATAATTTTACTTTTACTGTAAGGGGCATGGCCTGGTGATCGCCTGCCACGGACATTTTTCAAAATAGAGAGGATCTTTAATGAAGCGACATCTGTTAAAGGGGTGGGTCTGGGGCGTTTTCTGCGGCATTCTGACGGTTTCCTGTGCCGGCACCCGCCTGTCGCAGACCTGGGTGGACGAGGCCCGGCGCGGTGAGCCGGTAGCCGATGTCCTGGTGATCGTCATCGCCGACAAGGCCAGGAACCGGGAAGCCTTCGAGAAGAAGTTCGTCCGTCAGCTGCAGGCTGCCGGCGTCGAGGCCGTTGCGAGCGGAGATGCCATCACCATGCCGCGCGACCTCAAGCTGGAAAAGGACGTGATCCGTCAGGCCGTGGAAAAATACGGCAGTGACGCCGTGATCATATCGCACCTGGCCGGCCTGGAAAAAGAAGAGGTCTTCACCCGCACCGGCCCGGTCTACGGCGGCTATTACAACTACTACGGCTACGTCTTCGACCGGGTGCACGACCCGGGGTTCTCCGGCGAGGTCGCCACCGTGCGGCTGGAAACCAATCTCTACGATGTGAAAACGGAGCAGCTTCTGTGGTCCGGACAGTCGATCTCGGAGAATGTCAAGTCGATCGACACCGTCATCGATGAAGTGATCGCGCTGGTCATCAAGGAACTGCAGAAGCAAAAACTGCTTCCGGAAAGGTAGCCGGAAATCCTGAGCCTGCCGCTGTCCTATAGGCGTCAAGATAAGGATTTTGGCAAGGCCAGAGGGAGAAGGCTGTATAGGTCATACGCCGACGACCGATACCGGCAGCCAAAATCCTTAACTTGAAGCCCAAAACGCCGTTCCCGGAATAGACGTCAAGATAAGGATTTTGGCAAGGCCAGAGGGAGAAGGCTGTATAGGTCATACGCCGACGACCGATAACGCAGCCAAAATCCTTATCTTGACG
>JBAPWQ010000088.1:0-4702 GCA_049283795.1 Desulfobacterales bacterium
GCCATGGCCGTGGAGATGTTCAGGTCGTCATCCAGACCGCTGGTAAAGCCCTGCTTGATGTCGTAAAGGAGCTGGTCGAGGTCCGCATACGGCCTTCCGTCCGTCAGGAGTTTAAGTCCACGGATGCAGTTGTTCAAGCGGCCGAGGGACCGCGCGGCATCTTCGAGCCGGTCGGGCGAAAACGTGACCGGCTTGCGATACGGCGCGGTCAGCAGCCAGTAGCGCACCGCTTGACCTGAATAGCCCCGGTCGCGCAAATCCTCGGGCGTCGCCCCGGCCCGGTGACGGTCCACCTTGTGTCCGTCGGCCATCACCGGTTCGCAGTCGACCCAGCAGCGCACCGGCGGCCGGCCGCTGAGGGCCGCGGCAATCGCATTGAGGTTTTCGTGATGGGGAAACATCAGTTCGCGGCTGCTGGCATGGATGTCGAATCGCTGGCCGAGGTATTTCATCGAGATGGCGGCCGCCTGCAGGTGCCAGGACGGACGGACGCTGCCCCAGTCGGTTTTGGTGTAGATGCCCCTCTTCAGGTCGGACAACCGCGCGCGCTTGAACAGCGTGAAGTCGCGCGGGTTGTCTTTTTCGTAGTCGTCCAGATCGACCGTGGCGCCCAGCCGGATCTTGTCGATGTCGATTCCCGAGAGGCGGCCGTAGTCGCGGAAGCGCGAGATGTCGTAATACAGCGACCGCAGTTTTTCGTAGGCATACCCTTTGCGGGCCAGCTGCTCGGCCACCTGAACCATGTCGTCCAGGTGGTCGCTGGCGCGCGGGTAGTCGTCGGCCGGCTTGATGCCGAGCCACGCCAGGTCGCGCTTGAACCGGGCGATGTGCCGGCCGGTGAAGTCCGCCAGCTCCTCGCCGGCCTTCTCCGAACCGGCGATGGTCTTGTCGTCCAGGTCGGTGATGTTCATGACGTGCCTGACCGCATACCCGCGGTAGGCCAGGTAGCGGCACAGAAGGTCCGCCACGATGAAGCGCCGCATTTCCCCCAGGTGGATCGGAGCGTGGGCGGTCGGCCCGCAGGTGTACACAGAAACTTTGCCCGGCACCAGCGGCTCGAAGGGTTCCTTGGCGCGGCTCATGGTGTTGAACAGCTTCAGGTTCACCTTTTCCTTGACCACGAACAGCGGCGTGCTCAGGTAGCGCTCCCCGCTGTCGGGAAGGATCACGACCAGCGTCCCGGAGTCCATCGCACGGGCCTGCTGGACGGCGATCGCCATGGCGGCCCCGCTGCTCATGCCGACCAGCAGCCCCTCTTCGCGGGCCAGGCGGCGGGTCATCTCGAAGGCCTCCTCGTCATCGATGTTGATCTTTTGATCCAGGCGGCTTTTCTCGAAAATCCCCGGGCAATACGCCTCCTTCATATTCTTCAGCCCCTGGAGTTTGTGGCCCAGGTACGGTTCGACGCCGATGATGCGAACGTTCGGATCGAATTCCTTCAAGCGGCGCGAGACCCCCATCAGGGTCCCGGAGGTTCCCAGCGTGGCGACGAGCGTGGTCAGACGGCCGCCGGTCTGCTCCCAGATTTCGACGGCCGTTCCGGTGTAGTGCGCCTGCCAGTTGGCCGGGTTGTTGAACTGATCGGTCATGAAGTAGGTGCCCGGGGCCTCGCGCGCCAGGCGATAAACCTCCTCGATGGCCCCGTCGGTGCCCAGGTGCCCGGGCGTCAAGAGGATCTCGGCCCCGCGGGCCTTGAGAATTTTCTGGCGCTCGACGCTGACCGCCTCGGACATCGCCAGCAGGAGCCGGTAGCCCTTGACGGAGCACACCAGCGCCAGCCCGATGCCGGTATTGCCGGAGGTCGCCTCGATCACGGTTTTTTCAGCGGTCAGCTCGCCCGACCGCTCGCCGGCCGCGATCATCGCCAGCGCGGCCCGGTCCTTGATCGAGCCGCCGGGATTGAAGTACTCCAGCTTGGCCAGCAACGTGACGGCCGGATTGGGGTTCAGACGCCGGATTTCCACCAGCGGCGTGTTTCCGATCAGATCGAGTATGGTTCCCATGGGGTCAGTTGAGTCCGTTAACCGGTTTGCCCGTTGAGCCCGTTGAGTCCGTTGGCCCGTTAACCGGTTGGCCCGTTGAGCCCGTTAACCGGTTGGCCCGTTGGGCCCGCTGAAAAAAGGGGTTGAGCCAGTCAGGTCAGGTGCTAATGAGGTCAAAAGCCACCCGACATGAAGAAGTTTTAAACCCGTACGTCTCGGAATGTCTATATCATATTCAAATCATGCAGTTTGAGCGGTAAAAGATTATGCCGCCTACATGGAATGATGGAATGTTGTAATTATGGGAAATGGAATACCCATTGTCGCAATATTCCATCATTCCATTATTCCAATTGTGAGCAAAGCAAACTTAGTTCCACCCCCAATCGAGGATAGTGGGTCGAATAGAAAACGCCTCCCTGGCGAGTCAGTGGATTGACCAGTGTGACGCCACCGCCCCCCCCGGCCTAAGCGGGCTCAACCGGCCCAACGGGCCCAACCGGCTAACGGGCTAACCGGCTCAAGGGGCTAACCGGCTCAACGGGCTAACCGGCTCAACGGGCTAACCGGCTCAACCGCTTTTATCCTCCATCAGCCGCCCGATCGCCGCTTCGATGTCGCCGCGGACGGCGGCGGCGGCCTGCGCGGCATCGATGATGCAAAAGCGCGCCGGTTCGCGGCGCGCCAGTTCGAGGTATCCGGCGCGGATCCGGCGGTGAAAATCCAGGGCTTCTTTTTCGAACCGGCTCTCGGTGCCGCTGCGATCGCCCTGCTCGAGCTGGGCCCAGGCCCGCGCCAGGCCGACTTCCGGCGGCAGATCGAGCAATAGGGTCATATCGGGCCGGATGTCCCCCAGGATGAACCGGTGGATGTGCCGGATCTGTGCCACATCGAGCCCGCGGGCGTAGCCCTGGTAGACCACGGTGGCGTCGCTGAACCGGTCGCACACCACGGCCTTGCCGGCGGCCAGCGCGGGGCCGATGACCTTGCACACGTGTTCGGCCCGGTCGGCTTCGTAGAGAAACAGCTCGGTCAGCGGTTCCATCGCCCGGTTTTCCGGATTCAACAGGATCGATCGGATCTTCCGGCCGATGTCGGTCCCGCCGGGCTCGCGGGATACCAGGACGGCCCGCCCCCGTTTCAGCAGAAACGCTTCGATATGGCCCAGCTGGGTCGACTTGCCCGAGCCCTCGACGCCTTCCAGGGTGATGAACATAGAGGTTTCTCGTCAGGAGGATGCGGGGCCGCCGCGGTAGAAATGGCGTTCCAGCAGCCAGTGGTAGGCGGTCCAGGTTTCATCGGAATCCTCGGCGGCCATGAACTCCCGGATGCCGTTGACGCGGGCGTCGATCTCGTCGATGTAGTGCAGCAGAACCGCTTCGATGGTCTTGGGCGGCTCGGGCGAGCCGAACTCACGCGCGCCGTGATGGCTGATAATCATGTGTTTCAGCAGATGGGCCTGCTGCCGGGGAAAGTCCGGAATCAGGCGCAGCTTTTCATCGAGGAGTTGGATCGCGATCACGATGTGGCTGAGCAGCCGGCCCTCGTCGGAATAATCGATCTTGGCATCGTAGACCAGCTCGCGGATTTTTCCGACGTCGTGCAGGATCACGCCCGCCGTCAGCATGTCGCGGTCGATGCCTCCGTAGTGCGGCGCGATGCGATCGGCCAGCAGCGCCATGGACAGCGTGTGCTCCAGCAGACCGCCGATGTAGGCATGGTGCATTTTCTTGGCGGCCGGGGCGGCCTTGAAGGCGCGCGTAAAGTCCCCGTCCTCCCAGAAGAGGTCGAAGAGGCGCTTCAGGTGCGGGGTGGTGATGGCGGCCGATATCTCGACCAGGCGCCCGAACATCTTCTCGATGTCGCGCGCGGTGGCCGGCACGAAATCCGCCGGTTCCAGCGTGTCGGCCGGGCAGGCCACCATGTCCCTGACCACAAGCTGCAGCGCACCCTTGTAATCCGAAATGCCGCCTTTGACCCGCACGTAGTCCCCGCTCTTGACCTTGATCCGCTCCAGGTTTTCCCACATCACGCCCTTGAGGCGGCCGGATCGATCGCAGAGGGTGACGGTGAGGTAGTTTTCGCCGTTGCGCTTGCGGGCGATATTTTTTTCCGCCAGGACGAAAACATCGTCGAGCGTGTCTCCGGCCTTGAGGTCTTGGATGAATTTGATCTTCATTTGAGTTCCTATATGCCGATTTTCCAGTCTCGCATCTGGTCCAGTACGCGGTAATCCGTCATATCGCACTTAATCGGCGTGATGGAAATGTATTTTTCGGCCAAAGCCGTGCCGTCGACATCCGGGCTGGCGTCGAAGCGCTGGGTCTCGCAGCCCTGCCAGTAATAGGCGCGGTTGCGCGGATCGATTCTTTTGTCAAAAAAATCAATGGATTCGGGCAGACCCTGGCGGCTCGGGCGCACGCCGGCCATGGTCTTCAGCGCCACATCGGGGATATTGACGTTCAGGAAGGTCCCGGCCGGCAATTTGCCGTTGAAAACCTTTTCGGTCAGCCGGCGCACGAACAGGGCGGCGTCATCATAGTGATTTGACGTGAAGCCGTCCATGGAGACGGCTATGGCGCTCACGCCGTAGACCGCGGCCTCCTTGGCGGCCGCCACCGTGCCCGAATAGTTGATGTTGATGCCCACGTTGGCGCCGGGGTTGATACCCGAGACCACCATGTCGGGCCGTGCGCCGAGCAGCTCGAACAGCCCCAGCT
>JBAPWQ010000089.1:0-3975 GCA_049283795.1 Desulfobacterales bacterium
TGCTTGTCTTTCGGCCCGTCTACCGCGTTACATCCACCGACACCTCGATATGCGCCGCTGGATGTGCCTTGTAGGCGAACCCAAATCCGGCGCAATCTTGTGGAATTATTTGTGGCCGCGACCCTTACCCGCCGGTCGGCTCGAGATGCAGGACCGAGCGGGTGGCGGAGAGCAGGCGGTAAGTGTGGGGCCCCAGCACAAACCTTTTCCTGGCCTCGGCCAGGCTGAACCGATGGCGAAAAGGGCTTTGCGGGTCGTAGGCGGGGATGATGACATCGATGTCGAATGACCGGCCCGCGGCCAGGCCGCGATAGATGAGGACCGTTTCGCCGACAAGGACTTCTGTATCGCGCGCGAGCACCAGGCGCGTTCCGATCGCGCCGGCCGGCGCCGCCTTTAGCATGGTTTCCAGCGGTCCCGCCGTGTCTTCGAAGCCGATGACGCCGGCATAATAATCGTGCACATCTTGCGCCGGGGAGATGAATTTGAAGGCGAGAAGGTAAAAAACGCCGAAAGCGACGAGGCCGGTCCCCACAAACGCCGCCAGCTGAAACCATTCACGCCGGCGCGTCATTTTCATCGGATTCGCCTCGTAGCGGTTCTATGCAGCCGGCATCCGCGTTGCCGACATAATTGACGCGCGCAGACACGGCTTTCCGGCTGAACTCGACGTGGCAGCCGTCTTGCAGTATCGACTGCAACCGGCCGGCATCCTGGTTGGCCGGATCGAGCCAGGCATCGTGGGCTTCGGCCTTCAAAATCGCGGGCATGCGGTCGTGAAGGTCGCGCAGCCAAGGGCTGGCGGCAGTGGTGACGATCGTGCAAGAGCGGATTTCCGCCGTCCGGCCGCTTTCCCGCCAGGTATCCCACAGCCCGGCGAAACCGAAGGGGCCGCCGGTTGGCAGCGTGATGTACCAGGCCTGCTTGTGTCCTTTGGTCCCGGTCCATTCGTAGAAACCGTCGGCAACAACCAGGCAGCGCCGTTTCCTGAACGCCGCCCGGAAACTGGGCCTGGCGGCCAGTGTTTCCGCACGGGCGTTGATCAGCCTGGCCGCCCCCGCGGCATCTTTGGCGAAAAATGGCACCAATCCCCACTGAAACTCGACCAGGCGGGTGCAGCCGTCGCGCACCACCGCTGCGACCGGCTGGGTCGGCGCGATGTTGTAACTGGGGGTCGCCTTGAAGGCAGGGCTATCGACGTTGAAGGTTTTTTCAATCAGTTCGAGGGAACTGTGCCGGACAAATCTGCCGCACATGCGGGTCTCCCTGGCCGTCACCGACGCTGGATCACCACGGCGTCCGGTCGACCAAAGCACGTTTCAGGCCGGCTTATTCGCTGAAACCGTAATGGTAAATTTCATAGACGGTCTCGCCACCCAGGAGGCGGTCGATTTCATCCTGGATCTTTTGGCGGTCGGCACTTTCCAGCCAGTTTTTCCAGTCATCCGAAGAATTCCAGGTGCTGATGACGATGAACTCATCCGGCGTGTCCAGGCGTTTCAGGGTTTCCCCGGAAATGTAGCCGGACTGTTGGGTAGCCATCGCCCGCATCTTTTTGAAGAGTGGGATCATCGGCCTGGCTTTGTCGGCCGGAATCTTGCGTTTGATGAGAATTTTGACCGCCATTTTGCTCCTCCTTGGTTGCGGGCGACAGAATGACTTATGCAGTCAAGAAATGGCCGGTAAGTAATACTGCCGCTGATTGAAAAATGCTCCGACCGCCGCGGGCAGCCTGGAACCGGAACCGTTTGAACAACCGGTTGAATGTGGTTATGATAACCCTCTCGCTGGGCCGGGTCAAGGGTCCGCCTGGTCGCAGCGAGGAGGCGCGCGGCAGGGCACCATACGGTCTAACGAAAATACCGGCTGCGATAAATTATATGGTTGAGGAGACAGGGGCATGCAAGGCCACATTCCTGCAAAGATGAACGCGGTGTTGCTCACCGGTTTCGGCGGGTTTGACATGCTTGAATACCGGACCGACGTTCCGGTACCCATATCAGTGAACAAAATCAGGTCTTCCCTGCAAGTGCGCGACTATTTCTCTTCCCAGAAAGATATCTTCTCCAAAAGAAGTTTTCCCGAGCAGGTCCCTGGTCGTTACGGTCACACCGGTTTGGTTGGTACCGGCCATTTTCGCCATTTTACGAACGGCGGCAACAAGCGATTGCCTGGCATGCCTCTCCGCCTCGTTGAAATCGTCGAACCGACGGCTTGCCGCAAGGCCCTGAACATAAAATTTTCCGGAACCATCCGGCTTGACGGTCATCTGACGCTCAACGCTGACAACGCTTGTAATGGCACCGATAGCATTTGCCACGTCGCTGTTTTCAGGAATGACGGCCTCCGAACCCAACACCTTGCAGACCTGGGGCAGGAAATGACCAATGGGGGCTCCGACACCGATAATCGGACGATGAAACGAGAGGCGTACCGAAAATGGTTGATTGTTTTTGCCGAAAAGGTTGTCGAACAGTTTTCGACAGGTCGCACAAGATTCGATGGCACCGGTTTTGCCAAAGGTTTCAAGTTGGCTGGAAATAATCGCCATGGTCAGGTTTTCGGTCGTCAGCTGCATCAGGCGTGACACGATGTCACTTTCCGACATCCCGGAAGTTCCGGCAAAAAGCATGACCATCCGCCGCGAGGCCTCGCCATTCCATTGAGTGAACCGGCCCGTTACGTGCAGCAAGTCGGTCGGTGTCAGACCGCAGCGTTGGATGACAAACCCGGATTCAAGGCGTTCCAGGGGCAAAGCGCCAGGTTGCGGGACGTCTAATCGCTGGCAGATCTCGTCCAGGCTGCGGGGCCTCTCGTCCACCAACTCCACGATGCGTTTTTCGAGTTCTGTCAGTGATAACCGGATATCACGGTTGATCAGTGTCAGCAGTTGCGTTGCCATCCAGGAATTCTGAAAGCGATGTTTTCTGCCCCAGAGATGGTCAAGCGCCTGGTCCAGACGTGTGTCCCGGCTGCCCAGCCATGCCACCGGCGCGACTCGCCGCGGACCGATGCGCCACTGGCCGTGCCGGCAGTCAATAAAACTGTCTCCGCCCAACCCGGTGGTGTAAATCTCGAGCGCCTTAATATGCGTGCGGGCGGAACCGATGTGCGCCCCCTGACTGCAGAGGCGCACAGTGCCTGTTTCCAGCACGGCAATATCCGTAGTGGTGCCCCCCATGTCCACCACGATCCCGTCATCGGCTTTCGTCAGAAATCGAACACCGGCGACACTGGCAGCCGGACCGCTCAGGATAGTTTCCACCGGACGCTGTTGCGCTATGGTGCGTCCCATCAACGTGCCATCGCCCCGGACGACCATAATCGGTGCACAGATTCCCCGTTCCTCGAGAACGTCGGAAATACCTTCCAGCAGCCGTATCACACGGGGGACGATGCGGGCGTTGTGGACCGCCGTCTCGGCCCGCAGCTTGAAATTGAGCATCTGGGAGAGTTCATGGCCGCAACAGGCGAATTTCCCCGTTTCATCCTGGAGGATTTGCTTGATCCGCACCTCGTGTTCCGGATTGATCGAGCCGGCATAGCCTGAAACCGCAAACGCCTCGACGTCCATCCGATCGAGCATCCGGCGGGCAATTCGGCGGACTTCCTGCTCGTCGAGCGGCGCCATTTCCTTTCCGGCGATGTCCAGCCTTGCCGAAAGGCAGTATTGGGGAAAATGGATGATCTCCTTGTCAGCGCGAAAGCCGGGTGGGGGCATGATGAGCAGTCCGACCTTCTGGCCGTCGTCTTCGACGATGGCATTGGTGGCCAGGGTCGTTGAAACCGAAACAAGCTGAACGGCCTTCAACAAAGACTCGTCCAACCCGGCCAACGCCTCCCCGATCCCGACCGTAAAATCCCAGCGGGTTGTCAGGGCTTTGCTTTTGCACCGCACCGTTTCGGTCTCGAAATCAAAGATGACCGCATCGGTATAGGTGCCGCCGGCATCGATTCCCAATCCCGAGTGCAGGG